>JBBQMI010000183.1:0-4961 GCA_038328825.1 Acidimicrobiia bacterium
CCAACGCGTCAACTTCGTGCACGCCTTCGTCAAGACCATCCGTCAACCCACGGTCGAGTCGTGCCGCTGGGAGTCTCCGACTCGCTACGTCGACGCCGACGCGGCGTGACTCCAGTCCTGCAACACCATCGAACCCCGAACACGAGGAGCACCACATGAGTACCCCCAACGTCGAGGTCATGGGCGCCCAGGTCACCGCCGGCGGCGGCATCGGCCACGTGCCCGGAGTGGACGTGCTTGCCTTCACCGGCACCGGACCCGGCACCCTGCCGCTCGCCATCATCGGCTTCCTCACGCTCGTGACCGGCTTCCTCGCCACGTTCGTGAGCCGAAGGAAGCGCGATGCGAATCCCGGCACGAGCGACGGTGGTCCGCTGCGTGATCTGACCCACCTCGCATCCGGTCCCCTCCGCGACCTCGCCTAGACGCGCGATCAGTCGGTGAGCTCGGTGCGCAGCTTCTGCTTGAGGACCTTTCCGGCGGCGTTGCGGGGGAGGGTGTCGACGAAGTGCACGACGCGCGGCGTCTTGAACCCGGCGAGGTGACTCCGGCAGAGGGCGATGAGCTCGTCGCCGTCGACCGACGCGTGGGGCCGGGTGACGACGACCGCGCAGACGCGTTCACCCCACCGCGCGTCGGGGAGTCCGATCACCGCGACGTCGCCGACCGCGGGGTGGGTGTGGAGCACGTCCTCGACCTCGCGTGACGCGACGTTCTCGCCTCCGCTCACGATGATGTCCTTCACCCGGTCGACGACCGCCAGCAACCCGTCGTCGATGCGGCCGACGTCGCCGGTGTGCAGCCACCCGTCGACCACAGCCGCGCCCGACGCGGTCGGATCGTCCCAGTAGCCGGCGAACACCTGCGCGGCGCGCACGAGGATCTCGTCGTTGCCCGGAGCCAGCCGGAGCTCCACGCCGGGCGCGGCGCGACCTGCGGCGCGCAGCAGAGACTCGTCGCCCGCCGCGGCTCGTCGGTGCTCGTCGGGTCCGAGGAACACCGCGTTGCCGGAGAGCTCGGTCATGCCGTAGCCCTGCGACAGGTCCCAGTCCCACCGCGCCACCGCGGCGCGCAGCACCGGCGCGGCGATCGGTGACGCGCCGTAGCCGAGGGCGCGGATGGGCGTGAGATCGCCGTCGTTCACATCGGCAGCGTCGAGGAGCATCGCGATCATCGTCGGCGCGAGCGAGAGCATCGTCACCCGGTGCTCGCGCACGAGGACTGCGAGTCGCACGGGGTCGAACCGGCGCATGAGCACGACGGGACGGGCCCGGCGGTGGAAGACGAGCACGTTGTACCCGGCGACGTGACAGAGCGGGAAGGGCGTGAGCAACGTGTCGCCGTCGCCCACCGGCCGGGCCGCGAGGGTGCTGTCGACCGCGGCGAGGAGGCTTCGGGCGGTGAGCATCGCGAGCTTGGGTGAGCCGGTCGTCCCGCTCGTGCCCACGAGCCAGACCACGTCGGTACCGTCGGAGCTCGTGGCGTCGTCGTCGTCGGTGAGCGCACCGTTCCCGAGGGCGTCGTAACCGAGATCGACGTCGGAGGCATCGAGCCCGACGATCACCTCCACCCCTGCGGCGCGAGCAGCCGTGCGGTCGAGCCGCTCGAGGAGCTCGCCCTCGGTGATGAGCACCCGCGCGCCGGATCGGGTGAGTGCGCGAAGCCACTCCTCAGGGTGCAGCCGGTGGTTGAGGGGCACGAGGACGCAACCGGCTCGCGGGACCGCGTAGTAGCACTCGACGTACTCCGCTCGGTTCTCGGAGAGGATCGCGACCCGATCGCCGGATTCGGTGATCCCGGCGAGGCCCGACGCGACGGCCCGCACGCGGTCGTCGAGCTCGCCGAAGGTGCAGACGCCGACATCGGTCACGAGCGCGACTTGCTCGGGCGTATGCCGGCGCGCGTCGGTCAGCACATCGTGGAGCTGCATCGCGAGTGTCAGCGGTCGGAGAGGTCGACCGCGTGCGCGACCGCATCGAGGGCGACGAGGTGGTCGTCGATCGAACCGAGGCCCGCGCCCATCGTGTTGATCGAGAGATGCGTCGCGCCGGTTTTGCGCCACCGCTCGACGTGATCGGTGACTTGCGCGACCCCGCCGTCGCCCCAACTCACGCGTCCCTCCATCCCGAGCGCGGAGGGATCGCGTCCGGCTTCGAGCGCGGCGCCCTCGACGATCGCCCGGGCCTCGTCGAGGCGCGGGCCGGGCGGCACCTGGGGGAACCAGCCGTCGGCGAGGCGCCCGGCGCGGCGGTATGCCGGCGGCGACGCGACGCCGAACCAGAGTGGGATCGGTTGCTGGACGGGCAGCGGCGCGATGCCCGCGCCCGTGACGCGCTCGTAGGTGCCGTCGAACGTGACCGTCGACTCGGTGAACAAGCGCCGCAGCAGGACGACCTGTTCGTCCATACGCTTGCCCCGGTTTGAGAAGTCCTTGCCGAGGGCCTCGTACTCGACCGGGTTCCAGCCGAGGCCGATCCCCAGTCGGAAGCGCCCACCCGTGAGGAGGTCGACCTCCGCCGCCTGTTTCGCCACCACCGCAGTCTGGCGTGGGGGGAGGATGATGATCCCGGTCACGAGCTCGAGCGCCGTGACCGCGGCCAGGTAGCCGAACAGCACGAACGGCTCGTGGAAGGTCGTGTCGACGTCGTACGGGCCGCGCCAGCCTTCGTGCACCGTCGGGTCGGCGCCGAGCACGTGGTCGTAGGCGAGCACGTGGGCGAACCCCAGCTGCTCCACCCTCTGCGCGTAGGCGCGCACCGCGCCGACGTCGCCACCGATCTCCGTTTGAGGGAAGACCACACCGACGCGCACGGCCTCCGTTCTACCCCATCCGGGCCCGATAGGTTGCCGCTCCATGGTGCGCTTCAGTCACGTCGGCCAGTGCGTCCGCGACCTCGATCGGGCCCGTGCCTTCTACACGGGCGCGCTCGGCTTCGAGGAGGTGCTCGACCTCGACGTGAGCGGCGAACAGTCGGCGAAGTTGCTCCGGCTCCCGGGCACCGTCGGCTTGCGTGCGGTCTACCTCCGCCGTGACGGCTTCGTACTCGAGCTGCTCGGCTTCACCGAGCCCGAGCCGATCGAGGCACGGGCCCGACCGATCATCGAGCCCGGCCTCACCCACGTCTCCATCGGTGTCGACGACATCGACGACGCGTGTGCCGCCGTGATCGCGCACGGAGGCAGCGTCTTCCCCGAGTCGCGTCTCCCGACGGCCGTGTTCGTCTCCGATCCCGACGGTCAGATGATCGAGCTCCTCGCAGGCACGCGGTTCGCCGAACGCCTGCACGCCGACGACACCTGACCCGCTGACCCCCGCGCGCGGTCACCCGACGGCGTCGAGGAACCGTTGACGGTTCGTGTCGAACCACTCCTCACGACGCTGGTACCGCTCCGCCCCGCCCATCATGTTCCACATCTCCGTGAACGCGGGATCGCCGGCGTCGACGCGTCGTTGCACGAAGGCGATGCCACCGTGGAACTGCGCGTGGAGCGCGTCGACGAGCTCGTGGCGGTCGGGTGCGAGCCCGTAGGCGTCGGCGGCGACCCGCAGCCGTACGAGAGGGTCGAGGCCGCGGCGACCGGTGCGGGCGGCATCGTCGTCGGTGTCGATCGGTACGCACATGCGCGCGAGCGAGGCGAGGTCGAAGACGCGTCGCCCCGGCGCGGCGAAGTCGAAGTCGAGCAACGCCACGGCTCCACCGTCGCGGTACACGACGTTCTCCGGACACACGTCGTTGTGGCACACCACGTCCATCGCCGACACGTGGCCGGCCTGCGGATCGGCGAGCTCGCGATCCCAGCGGGCTCCGGGAGGCGGGACGAACCCGACGGTCGCGTCGTGGAAGCGGCGCAGCAACGCCGCCGTGCTCGCGAGCACGGCATCGGTCTGCGACCACAGGGGGAACGGCGGACACGGCACGTCGCCGGGCACGAATCGGAGCCGCTCGCGCCCGCGTTCGATGCCGAGCGGCTCGGGGACGCCGTCGAACCCGACGGCGCGCACGTGGGTGAGCAACGCGAACACGGCAGGCGACTGTTCGCCGGCGGGCCGGTGGGTCTCGTCGCCGATCCGCACCACGAGGCCGGCGTTGCCCACACCGCCGTGCAGCACCTCTTCGTGCGGCCGCTCGGGGGAACCCATCGTGGGAGTCTCCCCGAATACCCTGGGCCGATGCCGAGCGACCAGGAGGGCTCCGGTCTCGAGCCTGCCCTCGACGAGCTCTTCGGCAGCGACCCGGCCGACTTCGTGACGACCCGCAAGCGGCTGGCGGGCGCCCTGCGGTCGGGCGGAGACCCGGCGTCGGCCCGTGCGCTCGAAGCGGCGCGCCGCCCGACCCGGTCGGCGTGGGCGATCAACGATCTCGTACGGCGACGCCCCGAGCTGATCGGCGAGCTCCTCGATCGTTCCGCCGAGCTCCGCGCCGCCCAGGACCGCGCGATCGCGGGCGCACCGGGCTCCCAGCGTGACGCGACGCGAGCACAACGCCTCGCGCTCACGGAAGCTGCCGATGCGGCTGTCGCGATCCTCGGCGCGAACGGAGAGGCGGCGCGGGCCGAGATCCTCTCCACGTTGCAGGCGGCGGCCGCCGACGACGAGCTCGGCGCTGCGCTGCGCACGGGTCGGCTCGAACGGACTGCGGTGGTGGCCACCGGCTTCGGTCTCGATCCCGGCGACGGCGCGGCCGTGGTGCCGGCCGACGAGCTGGCCGCGCGTCGGTCCCGTCGCGAGGACCGCGACGCGGCAACCGTCGTCGAACCGGAAGCGAGTGGCGTCGAACACGACCGGCAGGCGAAGGCGACAGCACGGGCCGGGCAACGCGAGCAAGATCGCTCGCGCGAGCGGCGACGGGCCGAGGCGCGGCAGCGGGCGGCAGAGGAGCTCGAAGAAGCCGAGGCCACGTTGCTGGTCGCAAAGGCGGCAGCCGAAGCCGCGCGGGTCGACGTCGACGACGCCGAGGCGC
>JBBQMI010000184.1:0-4945 GCA_038328825.1 Acidimicrobiia bacterium
GTCGTCGACGTCGTCGACCGGCGGGTCGCGGTGCCGAGCATCGATCTCGACGAGCCGTTCGACCTCGACGACCACCACCAGCACCGGCTGATCAACGGTCTCGACGACATCGCCCTCACCCTGCTCAAGGATCGCGAGATCTCCGCATTCGAGACGAATCGCCCGGAGTGGCTCCCGCGGGTCGAAGCCTGACGACTCCTCAGGTCGGCCCCCCAACCCGCCGATAGCCCCGATGAGAGGCCATCGAACGGCAGGGGCGCCGCAATGCGGATATCCGAAACAGAGCATCATTCGTGGCGGGGGGCGCGTCGGGGTGTGGCGCTGCTCGCGCTCGCACCGATCCTCGTCGCTGTCGGCCTGACCGCTTCGGCCCATGCCGCCAAGCCGCCGACCGACTCCTCAACGACGACGACCTCCGTGCCCGTGCCCGTCACGGACTCGACCCAGGGTCGACTCTCGACGGGGAAGCGGATCAACGCCGCGGCCGATGACCCCGCGGGTCTCGACCCGGCTGCTGCTGCCGCCGCGGCCAAGCAGGCGGCCGATGATGCTGCAGCCAAGGCCGGAACAGATGCTTCCCCACCGGAGGATCCGGGAACCGAGGGGCCCACCGGCGAACCCGGCACTTGTGACGAGAAGTCGTGCAAGCACCTCACCCCGATCGTCGAATGCAGCTTCAAGGATCCCGGAACCGGTCTCTACAACACCGTGTGGAGCTACCGCAGCGGTGGGAGTCGCGACACCATCCCGGTCGGTTGGTACAACTACTTCACACCCGGCAAGATCGATCGCGGGCAGCCCACGTACTTCGAACCGGGCATGCACAGGAACATCTTGATCACGACGCACTCGGGCGACCTGACCTGGGTCCTCGGTCTGGAGAAGGCGACCGCGCCCGGCAAGGACTGCGGCCACAACCCCGTGCCGATCACCGGGGCCGGACTCAGCAGCATCGTGACGCTCTTCGCGGTCGGCGCCCTGCTCGGGGTCGTACTGGTCGTGCGGAGTCGTCGTCGACGCTCGATCCGGATCTGACCGTGAGGGTCCTCGCGATCGGAGCCCACCCCGACGATGTCGAGCTGGGATGCGGTGGTGCGCTGCTCCGCCACGTCGCCCAGGGTGACACGGTCTCCATCCTCGTCATGACCACGGGCCAACGCGGCACCGTGGGCGACACGTCGCGCGTCCACGAGCAACAGGACGCCGCGCGCGTGCTCGGGGTGCGGCTCCTCTGGGGCGGCTTCGAAGACGGATCGGTGCCCGCCGGCCCCGACGCGATCACGGTGATCGACCGCGCCGTCGAGGAGTCGCAGGCCGACGTGATGTACACGCACGCGGCCGCCGACACCCACCAGGACCACCGGTCGACCGCAATCGCGAGCCAGGCCGCGGCGCGTCGGATCGGGAGCGTGCTCTGCTACGAGACGCCGTCCAGCCAGAGCTTCGAACCGAACGTGTTCATCGAGATCGACGACGTCCTCGACGCGAAGCTCACGGCCCTGCGGGCCCACTGGTCGCAGGTGCTGCGCACCGGGCCCGTCGATCTCGACGCGATCGCCGCCCAGGCTCGCTTCCGCGGGTTCCAGGGTCGGGTCCTGCACGCCGAGGCCTTCGAATCCAATCGCTTCCTCTGGGATCTCGGCACCCGGGTCGACACGGCGCGTCCGGCCGTCGCTCGACTCGGCATCGCGCAATGAACGCCCGTGAACCCGGCGCGCCCTGGACGCTGCTCGGTTTCGCCGGTGTCTCGCTCATCGCGTGGGGGATCTTCGGCATCGACCGTTCGGCGAACGCCGTCGTGTGGATCCTCGCCGGGATCTTCATGCTCTTCCTGATCCGGCACCTGGCGTTCGCGGCCTCGGCCCTCTCGAGCGCACCCCTCGACATGCGGTCCCGAGTCGGGTTCGACTGGGGCTACCAGCCGCGCGTCACCGTGCTCGTGCCCTGTCGCAACGAGGCGCTCGTCGCCGAGGGCATGGTCGAGACGATCCTGCGCCTCGACTACCCCCACGAGCTGCTCGAGCTCATCGTGATCGACGACGGCTCCGACGACGCGACCCCCGACATCCTCGACGAGCTCGCCCGCCGCGACCAGCGGCTGCGCTGCATCCACCGGCCCCCCGGCTCACCCGGCGGTAAGTCTGGCGCCCTCAATGCCGCGTTCGCCGTGTCGACGGGCGACGTGATCGTCGTCTTCGACGCCGATCACCGGCCGCGCTCCGACGTCATCCGCCGGCTCGTGCGGCACTTCGCCGATGCCAAGGTCGCGGCCGTGCAGGGTCGGTGCATCGTCCGCAACTCTGAGGAATCGGGCCTCGCGAAGACGATTGCGGTCGACTACTACTGCGGCTATCTCGTCAACGAGTACGGCCGGCAGTCGCTCTTCAACCTGCCCGCCTACGGCGGCGCCAACTGCGCGGTGCGCGCGTCGATCCTGCGCGACCTCGGCGGCTGGAACGAGAACAGCGTCACCGAGGACACCGACCTGACCCTGCGTGTCGTCCTCGGCGGGTACCAGGTGCGGTTCGACGTGACCGCGATCGACACCGAGGAGAGCGTCCAGACGTTCAAACGGTTCTGGCGCCAGCGCTACCGCTGGGCTCGGGGCCACCAGCGCGCCTGGCGCGACTACCGACGCGACGTCTGGCGCGCGCCGACCCTGACGCTGCTCCAGAAGTTCGAGACCACGATGTTCCTGCTCGTGTACCACGTGCCGGGGATGTGCGGCCTCGGCCTGCTCCTGCTCCTCCTGCGTGCGCTCGGCGTGTTCACGTGGGGGAACGGGATCGACCTCACGCCCATCGCGACCCTCCTCTTCCTCGGCCCGTTGCTCGAGCTCGCGTCGGGCCTGATCGTGAGCCGCGCTCCTCGACGCGCTGCGTTCGGGATCCTGCTGTTCCTGCCTTCCTTCCTGGTGTTCACCGTGGTGTGCTCGAAGGCGTGGATCGACGGCATCCTCGGCCGTGAGTACACGTGGTCGAAGACCCCTCGCAGCGGGGCAGGTCAGAAGAACACGATCGAGGCCGAGCTCAGGGGTGCCGCGCAGGTCGGTGGTCCCGGGCTCGGCGAGCCGGTGCCGACATGAACCGTCACGTGCTCGGCGTCATCATCCGCCTGACGCTCACGTTCGCGTCCGTGTTCATCGCGTTCAACCTGCTCGTCGATCCGTGGCGCCGCTGGGAAGCACGTTCGGTGACCGCGGCGCTCGGCGCGCTCGGCATGGCCGGCGCGAGTCACTCCTACGGCAACGAGATCCTCGTCGTCCCGAACAGCAGCTCCCCGTTCCTCGCGTCGATCAGCCCGTCGTGCTCCGCGTTGGCCGCGGTCCTGACCTTCGCCGCGATCTCGACCTTCCTCCTCCGCGGTGACCCGCTGCGTCGCGTGTCGGCTGCGGTCGGGGCGTCGCTGCTCGTCTTCGTCTGCAACCTCTTCCGCATCGGGCTCTCCGTGTTCGTGGGCCTGTACACGGGCTCCCACGGTCTCGTCGTGTTCCACGACTGGGTCGGGACCGCGTTCGGTCTCCTCTACGTGCTCGGCGGCTTCACGCTCTACCTCTGGCTGCTCCTCCCGAGCAACCAACTGCTCCTCAAGGAGGCAACCCGTGCTCGCTGACGCAGTGCTGAACGTCGTCCTGATCACCTCCGGAGTGATCGCCATCGTCGTGGCGATCATCTGGCGGACCGGGAGCCGACGTCGCCAGATCAACCGGTTCACCCGCCTGCTGAAGTCGACGGATCCGCACCAACGGGCCGGAGCCTGCGTCGCGCTCACCGAGCTCGGTCTCGACCGTTCGGCGCGCCCACTCCTCGCGCACACGCGCGTCGAGCTCGATCCCGAGGTCCGGATCGCCATCGCCGCAGCCGTCGCCCGACGTCAGTGGGAACCGGCGGGCCCTCCCGGAGTCACACCTCTGCGCGAATGGGCGGCCGCGGAGCTCGCCGCGCAGGGATACAACGTGACCAACTTCGGCCCCGCCACCACCCGACTCGCCGACATGGGCGGACCGCGGCTGCCACAGGCGCAGCACCTCCCGGTCAGCGCCGACACCGAGATCGAGGCACCGCCGCCCGCCGTGGTCACCGCACCCGGATCGACCGACACCGCGGCCGGGGGTGCGGCGTGAGTGCCGTGCTCGTGACCGGTGCAGGGGGCGCGGCCGGCGTCGCGGTGATCCGCGCGCTCCTCGACCGGGGCGAACACGTCGTCGCGGTCGACACCGACCCGCTCGCGGCCGGACTCTTCCTCGCCGACGACCATGCAGTCGTCGATCCCGCCGACAGCGACGCGTTCCTCCCCGGCATCGACGACGTCGTGAAGCGCTTCGACGTCGACGCCGTGCTGTGCACGATCGCCGAGGAGATGCTCGCGCTCTGCGGCCACCGGTCCGCCCTCGAAGATCTCGGCGCATCGATCTGGCTGTCGCCGAGCGACCCGATCACCACGTGCATCGACAAGCTCGCCTTCTCACGGGCCATGGAGGCAGCCGGCCTGCCCGTTCCACCCACTGCATCGGGCGCCGACGCGGTTGCGGTGTCGGCCCTCCCCGGACCGTGGATCGTGAAGCCCCGCTGCGGACGCGGCTCGCGCGATGTCTACGCCGTGGACGACGTCGACGAGCTCACCTGGGCCCTGCGCCGCGCGCCCGACCCGATCGTCCAGACCCGACTCGAGGGTCGTGAGTTCACGGTGGATCTGCTCGTCGACCGCGACGGCGTCACCGCGGGCGCGATCCCGCGCTGGCGCCTCGCCACCAAGGCGGGCATCAGCACCCAGGGTCGGACGTTCTGCGATCCCGACGTTGCGACCCTCGCGTCGTCGGCCGTCGAGTCGCTCGGTCTACGGGGTCCTGTGAACGTCCAGGGCTTCGTCGACCACGACGGCGCGATCGGGCTCGTCGAGGTGAACCCGCGCTTCTCGGGCGGTCTGCCCCTGACCCTCGCAGCGG
>JBBQMI010000185.1:0-4944 GCA_038328825.1 Acidimicrobiia bacterium
GAACACCGCCTGGGCCATCACGTGCGACGCCGAATGACGCAGCACCTCGCGCCCGGCATCCGAGTCGGCGGTGACGATCGCCACGGTGGCGTCGTGGTCGAGCGGGCGGTGCAGGTCGACCAGCTCGCCGTCGACGGTGGCGGCGACCGCCGCCTTGGCCAGGCGCTTGCCGATCGACGCGGCGACGTCGTACGCCGTGGAGCCCTCGGGCAGCTCTGTGTGGGAACCGTCGGGGAGCGTGATCGTGACCTGGTCAGCCATGGGACCGCAGACTACCGGCGGGCTACATTGCCCCCGGCCCGTTTCGGGCCCGGCGGTTCATTTCGAAGGGGAGCACCCGCACATGGCCAAGGCGACGGCAGAGCTGCAGATGAAGGCGTCACCGGATGCGGTGTGGGAGGTCGTCCGCGACTTCCACGGCCTCGGCGCGTGGATGCCGGGTATCGAGAGCTCCCGCTCCGAGGGCGACGACCGGATCCTGTCGATGATGGGCATGGAGGTCCGCGAGCACCTCGTGAAGCTCGACGACCCGGGCCGCGCCATCACCTACTCCATCACCGAGGGCGCGCCCGTCGAGACCCACGAGGCGACCATCACCGTGCACGAAGACGGCGCCGGCTCTCGCGTGACGTGGGACGTCGACGCCACCCCCGACGACATGTCGGGCCTCATGCAGGGCATCTACCAGCAGAGCCTCGAGGCCCTGAAGACCCACGTCAGCGGCTGAACACCTCAAGCCCCCGTTCCGGTCATCTCCGGCGTTGCAGGGCAACGGCTGACATGACCAGAACGAGGGTTCGGGGGGTGGGGGTCAGCTGGGACTCACCAGTCCGGCGTCGAACGCGAGCACGATGGCTGCGGCCCGGTCGCGCAGCCCGAGCTTCGTGAAGATGTGCCCGATGTGCGACTTGACCGTGACCTCACCGACGAAGAGCTCGACGGCGATCTCCGCGTTGGAGGAGCCCCGGCCGACCAGACGGAGCACATCGACCTCGCGCGGGGTCAGGCGCGCGATCCGGTCGTCGGAGTCGCACGCTCGAACCGGCGAGCCGCGATAGGCCGTCAGGACCCGAGCGGTCACCGCCGGGTCGAGCCACGACTCACCTGCCGCGACCGCCGCGACCGCCATGATCAGCTCCTCGCCGGGGACATCCTTGAGCTGGAACCCGGCGGCGCCGGCCCGCAAGGCACCGGAGAGCACCTCGTCGTCGTCGAAGGTGGTCAGGACGAGCACCGGCGGCCCATCGTCGAGCGCGCGGATTCGTCGCGTCGCCTCGACCCCGTCGACGCGCTTCATCCTGACGTCCATGACCACGACGTCGGGACGCGACGCCGACACCGCGGCGATGACCTGGTCACCGTCGTCGCACTCCCCGACGATCTCGAACCCGTCGTCGGCGTGCAGGATCCGGCGCACGCCTTCACGGACCAGCGGCTGATCGTCGACGAGCAGCACCCGGATCATGGGGTCCCGACCGGGAGCTCGGCCGCGACGTACCAGGTGTCGTCGCTGGCGCCGGCGTGCAGGGTTCCGCCGACGAGCGCGGCCCGCTCTCGCATGCCCGCGATCCCGAGGCCCTCCCCGACGCGACCGTTCGTGCGCCGATTCTCGACCAAGAGTCGAGCCGACGACGCGTCGACCTCCAAGGTCACGGTGGCGGCGGCACCGGGCGCGTGCTTCACCACGTTGGAGAGCGACTCCTCCGCGACGCGGTACAGGGCAAGGCCCGTGACCGCCGAGACGGCGCCCGGCTCGCCGTCGACGCGCAACGTCACCTGGAGCCCGGCGTCACGGAAACCGCGTACCAGGTCGGTGACGTCGGCGGCGCCGGGCAACGGCGCGGCGAGGCCATCGGTCCCGAGCACCCCGATCGCCCGGCGGATATCGGCCATGCTCTGACGACCCGACTCCTCGGCTTGGCGCAGCGCGGCCTCGGCTTCGTCGGGATCCCGGCGCAGTGCGAGGCGCGCTCCGGTGAGATTCAGCATCGTCACCGCCAGCGAGTGCGCGACGACATCGTGCAGCTCGCGCGAGATGCGGGACCGCTCGACTTCGGCAGCTGATTGCTCGCGGATCACGTGCGCGCGGTCCTGGAGCTGAAGCGCAAAGCCTCCGACCCACCCGAGGGCGAGCGCGAGGACCCAGATCGCGGAGCCCTCGAAGCGTCCGGTCAGCTCGAGCCCGACCATCATCGCCGCGCACGCTCCGGCGGTCAGCAGGCTGATGACGCGCGTGTTCGCCGCGGCGAACAGTGCGACGAGGATCACCAGCAGGAGCGGTGCGACGTCGTACTGGGCTGGGACCGCCATGAAGCCGGCCGTGCACCCGATCTCGACCGCGGCGGCGAGCCACCACGGCAGGAAGACGCCGAACGCCAAGAGCACCCACGGCAGCGCCGCGCCGACCCCCAACAGGATCGCCCGGGGTGATGCGTCGTGCTGGACGACGGCCGCGACCGCCGTGACGATCGGCAGCGTGCACACTGCCCGGGCCACCGCCGGCTCCCAGTTCGTCTCGCCGAGGCGCGCCACCATGCGTGCAGCGTAGGGAACCCGCACGAATCAGGCATCCTTCCCCGGTCGGACCGACGCATCCGACCGGGGTCGGGGACGGAAGCCTTCCCTGCGGCGACGACGTCGCAGCCCGCGATCCGTACCGTCGACCCATGAAGCAGACCTATGAACGGTTCCTCGCCTCGATCATCGACTCCGAGGGGCTCCCCCGGGCGTACGTGCGTGCGCTTGCCCGATCGGTCGACGACATGACGGTTCCAGCCGGGTCGGTGCTCACCCCGGCCGACGGCGAGCTCGTCGTCATTGTCTCCGGCGAGGTCGACTCGGTCGGCGAGTCCGGGATCCAGACCCTCACGCCGACGCGCGTGCTGGTCATCGGGCGACGCGAGCTCCGGGCGCTCCTCGAGATCGCGCCGGGGATCGTCGAACGACTCCTCGATCAGACGTCGATGCCGAGGAGGGCGGCGAGCTCGCGGAGCACCGAGGGGGCAGTGGCGTCGGAGCCGCCCGACAGGATCGCGTCGGCGAGCTCGCCGAGCGCCTCGATCGCGCGGGGGGCGTCGAGATCGGCGTCGAGCGCGGCGCGCACGCGCGCCGCGAACGGACGCGGGTCGGGCCCGTCGGGCTTCGCGGCGGCAGCTTCGAGACGGTGGAGCAGCGCGACGCCTTCGTCGATGTCGGTGTCGTGCCACTCGAAGCCCGAGCGGTAGTGGTGTTGCATGAGCGCGAGGCGGATCGCCCGGGGATCGTGGGTCTCGAGCAGGTCGCTGATGAAGACGAGGTTGCCGAGCGACTTGCTCATCTTCTCGCCCTCGTACGCGACCATCGCCGAGTGCATCCAGTGCTTCACGTAGGGCACGCCGGTGGCGGCTTCGCTCTGGGCGACCTCACACTCGTGGTGCGGGAAGATCAGGTCGGTGCCTCCGCCGTGGAGGTCGAGCGTCGGGCCGTGCTCGTGCATCGCCATCGCCGAACACTCGGCGTGCCATCCCGGACGGCCGACCCCGAACGGGGCCCGCCACGCGGGCTCGTCTGCGAGCGACGGCTGCCAGAGCACGAAATCGAGTGGGGCCCGGCGGTGCGGGTCGTCGGGGTTGCCGCCGCGCGCACGCGCGAGCCGCAGCATCTGGTCGTGGCTGTAGTGCGAGACCTTGCCGAAGCCGGGCGACGTCGAGACGTCGAAGTATGCGGTGCCGTGCGTGAGGTAGGCGTTGCCCGAATCGAGGAGCCCTTCGACCATCACGATGATGTGGTCGATGGAATCGGTGGCACGGGGCTCGGCGTAGAGCGGGCGCATCGCGAGCGCGTCCATGTCGGAGTGGAACCGGGCGATCTCCGACTCGGCGAGCTCGAGATACGGCACGCCGAGCTCGCGGGCCTTCGGCAGGATCGAGTCGTCGACGTCGGTGACGTTGCGGACCATCCGGACCTCGTGACCCAGCTCCTCGAGTCGCCGGGTGAGGAGGTCGTAGGTGAGGTACGTCGCGGCGTGACCGAGGTGGGTGGAATCGTACGGGGTGATCCCGCAGACGTACATCTTCACGATCGGACCCGGCGTGAACTCGACGTGCTCGCGGCGGGCGGTGTCGAACAGCTGCATGGGCACGGAGGCGGCGCTCCTAGATCCCGCTCAGGCGGAGACTCGCCTTGCCCTTGTGTCGGATGTTGATGGTGAGGAGCACCGCCGCGAAGGTCTCCATCCCGACCGCGTTCTCGAGCGAGCCGCCGTCGAAGGCGCGCAAGTCGGGGATGTCGCAGATCACGTCCATGAGCAGGCGACGGGCTTCGTCGTCGTCACCGCAGGCGACGACGTCGCTCTCCATCTTGCGGTCGAGCTGCACGAACTCCGCCGCGGGCACGAGGTGGAACCCCGTGACGACGCGAGAACGCCAGAGCAGCGCCTGCATCTCCTTGGCGATCGAGCCGTGCGGCGGAAGCACCGCGTTGAACTCGTCGCCGTTCTTCACCAGGTTGTTCGCCATCGACACGACGATCTTGTCGGCGAGCTCGTCGGCGAAGTACTTGGCCGTCGCGAGCGCGGCGTCGGCGTGGACCGCGAGCACGACCATGTCGGCGTTGCAGGCCGCCTGGTTGTTCGCCGGCGTGATCCGCTCGACCCGCGAGCCCCACTTCTCCTTGAGCCCGTCGATCACGGCCTCGGCCTTGACCCGTTCGCGCGAACCGGCCAGCACGTCGTACCCGACGTCGGCCAGTCGCGCCGCGAGGCCCTTGCCCGCCGGCCCCGTCGCCCCCAACACCCCGATTCTCATGGGGGGATCCTGGCACGGACGCGCGACCGCCCGGCAAACCCACGGACCGTCGACCCGACCGGTCGGATCTCGACGGGATCCGCACACAACTCCGACACGCCCGGAGCGGCTGCTCGCTACCGTGGGTCGATGACCCGGTACGACACGATCGCCCGGTACG
>JBBQMI010000186.1:0-4928 GCA_038328825.1 Acidimicrobiia bacterium
ACGGCGAGATCGAGGTCCGGTCGGTCGCCGTTCCCGATCCCGGGCCGGGTGAGGTGCTCGTCGCGGTGTCGCACTGCGGCATCTGCGGCACCGATCTCCACCTGGTCCTCGAACAGTACGCGCGGCCGGGCACGATCCTCGGTCACGAGTGGGCCGGCACGGTCACCGCGCTCGGCGCGGGCGTGACCGGTTGGGAGGTCGGTGCGCGTGTCGTGTGCGATCCGGTGGGCGGATGCGGCGCGTGCCGGGCGTGCCGCGCGGGCCGGCCGTCGGTGTGCCTGCGCCGCGAGCCCCCCGACCTGCTCGAGTTCCGGGGCGCGTTCTGTGGCGCGGTGGTGGTCGCGGCCGACCGGCTGCTGCGGGTTCCCGATTCCCTCCCGACGCGTGCGGCCGCGCTCACCGAGCCGACCGCGATCGCGCTCCACACCGTCGACCTCGCCGGGGTCACGCCCGACGACCGCGTGCTCGTGACCGGCGGCGGGCCCGTCGGGCTGCTCACGCTCGCCGTGTTGCGCGCCCGGGGTGTGGTCGACGTGACCGTGTCGGAGCCGTCGGCGGCGCGCCGCGAACGGGCGGCCGCGATCGGGGCACGGGTGGTGCTCGCGCCCGACGAGCTGCCGCGCGCGCCGATGGGTCGTCCTGTCGCCGATCCGTACACGGTCGCGTTCGAGTGCTCGGGTCACGCGTCGGCGGCCGAGGCCGCGCTCGACCAGCTCGACTACGCGGGCACGCTCGTGTTCGTCGGCACCGGGAGCGCGTTCCCGAGCGTGAACCACAATCGGGTGATCGTGATGGAGCTCAGTCTGGTCGGCGCCTACAACTACGGCGCCGACGGGTTCGCGCCGGCGCTGGCGCTGCTCGCGTCGGGCGATGTTCCCCTCGACCTGCTCATCGAGGCCGACGACGTGTTCCTCGACACGCTCGGTCCCACGCTGCTCCGGCTCGGGGCCGGGGAGCTCGCGGGCAAGGTCATGGTCCGACCGGAGCTCTCGAGATGAGTGGAACGGCCTCATGAGTGGAGCGGTGTTCCGGCCGCGGTTGAACCACGTCGCAATGAGCATGCTGCGCGCCGCGCTCGACGACGCCTCCCGCGTCGAGATCCTCGACTTCTACGGTCACGTGTTCGGGTGGACGCTCGGCGACAACACCGGCGAGGAGGGCAACCCGCTCATCCTCTACACCGGTGCGTTCGGCGAGTTCGTCTACCTGCTACCGGCCGACGAACCGCTCCACGCGCCGCCGCTCGACCACTTCGGCCTGCTCGTCGCGACGCTCGACGAGCACGCGGGCATCGTCGGACGGGCGAAGGCGCGCGCCGCGACCGACGACCGCGTACGGGTGATCGACACCCACGCGCGCACCACCGCGGGACCGGAAGCCGACTACACGCTCACCAGCGCGTACGTCGGCTTCCTGCTCCCCCTCATGGTGGAGATCCAACACCTCGGGAAGGTCGAACGCGCCTAGATCTTCTCGAGCACCACGACCGGGATGAAGCGGTCGGTCTTCTCCTCGTACTCGGCGAAGTCGGGCATGAGCTCGGCCTGGGCCCGGGAGAGGCGTTCACGCTCGGGCCCCTCGGTGAGGGCGGTCGCGCGGACCCGGAACGTCTCG
This sequence comes from Acidimicrobiia bacterium, assembly GCA_038328825.1. Taxonomy (GTDB): domain Bacteria; phylum Actinomycetota; class Acidimicrobiia; order IMCC26256; family JANYLB01; genus JANYLB01. The sequence continues at coordinate 1,615 of JBBQMI010000186.1, forward strand.
CCCGCCTGCTCCACGGTGACCTCGGGGTTCGCCGGCAGGTTCAGGTACCAGTGCGGGTCAGGAATCGACGCACGGCCCCCATCCTCACCCACTGCAGACCTCCGGATCGGAACCGGCCGGTTGGGTGTCCCAGCCGGGTGCGACAATGGGCCCGTGACCCTCGCGCCCCCCGTGCCCTCTCCGACGCGTCAGCTCAGCCTGGCCGAAGCCGGCGACGATCCGCATGGTTTCCACCCAGCGGTGGCGGAGTGGTTCCGGCGGCGCTTCCCCGACGGACCCACTCCCCCGCAGGCGGGCGCGTGGGTGCACATCGCCGCCGGGTCCGACACGCTCGTCGCTGCGCCGACCGGATCGGGCAAGACGCTTGCCGGCTTCCTCGTCGGGATCGACCGGCTCTACCGCGCCCACGAGGCGGGAGACGACGTGTCGGGGATCACGCGGGTCGTGTACGTGTCGCCGTTGAAGGCGCTCGCGGTCGACATCGCCGAGAACCTCGAACGGCCGCTCGCGGAGATCGCCGAGATCGCGGCCGAGATCGGCATGACGGCGCCCGACATCCGCGTCGCGGTGCGCACCGGCGACACGCCCGCGTCGGCGCGGGCGGCGATGCTGCGGAAGCCGCCGAGCTTCGTCGTGACCACCCCGGAGTCGTTGTTCCTGCTCGTCACCAGCGGGAAAGGTCGCAACCTGCTGCGCACGACCGAGACCGTGATCGTCGACGAGATCCACGCCGTCGCGCGTGACAAGCGCGGTGCACACCTCGCCCTCACGCTCGAGCGCCTCGAGTCCCTGTGCGACACGCGCCCGTGTCGGATCGGTCTCTCGGCCACGCCGAAGCCGGTCGAGACCGTCGCCCGGTTGCTCGTGGGTGACCGGCCCTTGCCCTCGATCGTCGATGCCGGCCACCAACGCGATCTCGATCTCGCGCTCGAGCTCCCCGAAGGTGAGCTCGAAGCCGTCACGTCGGCCGAGCAGATGGCCGACGTGCTCGACCAGATCGCGGAGCTCGTCACGCAGCACCGCACGACACTCGTCTTCGTGAACACCCGCCGGCTCGCCGAGCGTCTCGCCCACCTCCTCGGAGAGCGGCTCGCTCCCGACGGCAACGGTGCCGACGCCGTTGCCGCGCACCACGGCAGCCTCTCGAAGGACCGGCGGCTTCGGGTCGAGCGGCGGCTGCGCGCCGGTGAGCTCAAGGTGCTGGTCGCGACCGCGTCGCTCGAGCTCGGGATCGACATCGGTCCCGTGGAGCTCGTGTGCCAGATCGGATCGCCGCGCAGCATCGCCACGTTCCTGCAGCGCGTCGGCCGGTCGAACCACACCCGCGCCGGCACCCCGAAGGGCCGCCTCTTCCCGCTGACGCGCGACGCGCTGGTCGAATGCACCGCGCTCCTCGCCGCGGTGCGCGCCGGTCGGCTCGACGCGATCGTTCCGTCGCGGCTCCCGCTCGACATCGCCGCGCAGCACGTGATCGCGGAGACGTCGGCGCAGGAGTGGAAGACCGCCGACCTCTACGACCTCGTCCGCAAGGCGTCGCACTACAACGATCTCACTCGCGAGCAGTTCGACGAGATCGTCGACCTCGTGTCGAACGGGGTGGAGACCGGGCGCGGTCGGCGCGGCGCGTTCGTGCACCACGACGCCGTGAACGGCGAGCTCCGTGGGCGGACGTCGGGCAGCATCGCCGCGCTCACGTCGGGTGGCGCCATTCCCGAGACCGGCGACTACCGCGTGATCGCCGCGCCCGACGACACCCTCGTCGGCACGGTGAACGAAGACTGGGCCGTGGAGTCGATGTCGGGCGACATCTTCCTGCTCGGCACCCATTCCTGGCAGATCATGAAGGTCGAGCCCGGCGTGGTGCGGGTGCGCGACGCCGGCGATGCCGCGCCGACGGTGCCGTTCTGGACCGGTGAGGCACCGGCACGCACCGCGGAGCTGTCGACCGAGGTGTCGGAACTCCGCAAGCAGATCGACGAGTTCCTCACCGCGGGCGATCCCGACGGCGCCCGCCGGTACGTGGTCGAGATCGCGGGGGTGAGCGTCGAAGCTGCGGCGATGGTCGTCGAGTACGTGGGCGTCGGTCGGGCGGTGCTCGGAGCGATGCCCACGCAGGACACGCTCGTGCTCGAGCGGTTCTTCGACGAGACCGGCGGGATGCAGCTCGTGCTGCACTCACCGTACGGCGGTCGCATCAACCGGTCGCTCGGCCTCGCGCTGCGCAAGAAGTTCTGCCGCACGTTCAACTTCGAGCTCCAGGCCGCCGCGACCGACGACGCGGTCGTGCTCTCGCTCGGCCCGCACCACAGCTTCCCGCTCGAAGAGGTGCCGCGCTACGTGACGAGCGCGACGGTGGAAGACACGTTGCGCCAGGCGATCCTCGACTCGCCGATGTTCCTGTCGCGTTGGCGGTGGAACCTGAACCGGAGCCTGCTGATCCTGCGGTTCCGCAACGGTCGGAAGAACCCGCCGCCGATCCAGCGGATGGAAGCCGACGACATGATGGCCGCGCTGTTCCCGCAGGCCGCCGCGTGCCAGGAGAACGTCACCGGGCCGATCGAGATCCCCGACCACGTGCTCGTGCGCCAGACGATCACCGACACGCTGACCGAGGCGATGGACCTCGACGGCGTGCGCAGCCTGCTCGAGCGGATGGAGTCGGGTGAGGTCACCGTGCACTGCGTGGACACCACCGAGCCGTCGGTGCTCGCGCACGAGATCCTCACCGCGCGGCCCTACGCGTTCCTCGACGACGAGGAGTTCCAGAACCGGCGCGTGAACGCGGTGAGCCTCCGGCGCGGGTTGGCCGTCGACCTCACGTCGATCGGGCGGCTCGACCCCGACGCGATAGCGCGCGTCCACAGCGAGATCGTCGCCGATCCCGCGGGCCCCGACGAGCTGCACGATCTCCTCAGCTCACTCGTGATCACGTGGGCACGCGAGGAATGGCGGCCGATGTTCGACGAGCTGGTGGCGCGCGGGCGCGCGCAATTCTTCGAGCACCCGCGATCGGGGCACGCGGGCGCCGTGCACGTGATCGCCGAGCACGCGGGCGCCGAGATCTGGTGCGCCACGGAGACGCGCACCGATGCCGAGCGCGCATTCGCAGGCGACGACCATGCGGTCACCGCGGTGGTGCGCGGTCACCTCGAGCTTGCGGGTGTCACGACCGCCGACGCGCTCGCGAGCGCGACCGCGCTGCCGCCCGGTCGGGTCGCGTTCGCGCTGGTCGCGCTCGAGCACGAAGGCTTCGCGCTCCGCGGCCGCTACACCGAGGAAGCCGTCGACAGCGAGCGCGAAGAGTTGGCCGAAGA
>JBBQMI010000187.1:0-4911 GCA_038328825.1 Acidimicrobiia bacterium
ACGCGACCGGCCGCCGAGGTGTCCCACGCCTCCCGCTGACGCTCCGAGAGCTCATCGTCGGGAACGGCCCCGGCGAACGCCGGCGACAGGCGGTCGGCGGCCCGGAGGAGGTCGACGGCGAGCTTGACCTCGGCCCCGGCATCGTCGAAGCGCCGGGGGTACTGCGGGTGCTCGAAGTTGCCCCCCGAGCACCAGATCGAGACTCGCCCCGAACCCGACGTGTCGACGTCGACGTACGACGCGATGAGCGGTCGCGGGAGCGCTTCGTCGACGTCGATCGCGATCTCGACGTCGGCCGGGAGCCCGACCCGGCCCGCGACCTTCTCGATGAGGGACGCGAGCGCGCCGGAGTCGTAGTCGACGAGGACGAACGGATCCGGGGTGACCGTGACCGTGGGCACCGGTGCGGGCCTAGGCGCCTTGCTGCACGGCGGCCGACATCGCCTCGGCCTCGGCCTTCGACTCCTCCGAGACCTTCACGAGCTCTTCGAGCTCGTCGTCGGAGAAACCCGCGAGCTCGCGGAACCGTCGGGCCAGGTGGATCGGGTTGTCCTCGTTCTCACCGCGGAACCCACCGAGGCTGAAGAGCTTGTCGACGGTGCGCTGGAACTCGAGCGCCCGCTCACGTCGCTCCGGGTCGTTCTCGGTGAGGCGACGGAGCCAGTCGGAACCCATCTTCACGTGGGTCACCTCGTCGGCCAGCATCCAGTCTTCGCAGAACGCCAGGACCGGGTCGCCCGAGAGCTCGCCGAACTCCTTCATGGTGTTGAACACGTCGATGGCGAGACCCTCGAGCGCGCGGTTCACACCGGTGAGGCGCAGCACGGGGTCGTCGGCGCAGGCGGCCTGGTAGAGGAAGGTCTGCTCCGCGAACTCACCGATCTCCGAACCCATCCAGTCGCCGAGCTTCACCGAGATCTCGCAGTGCCGGGACTCGTCCCAGCACTGTCGGGCCATGTCGAGCTTCAGCTTGAGCGGGACCTCGGTCTCGTCGAAGTCGAAGGTCGTGCGACCGGCACCCTCGAGCGCTTGGATCTCCCCCGTGAAGATGCCGTGCATGAGCGCGCGGGCGCGCTCGGCCGCGGCGGGACGGTTCGGGTCGAGCTTGGCCGATCCCATGTCGCGCTGGCTGAGCGCCTGGTTGCGCGGATCGAAGACCTGGTCCTCGATCTTGTTCCGCACGAACCGCGAGTCGCGGGCGAGCTCTTCGGCCGGGAACATCTTCTTCATGCGACCACTCCTCCAACGGGGGCATTGTGCCCCTCGGTGACCTCGCCCAGGGTACCCGGGCCGGTGATGCCGCCCGCGCGGAGCATCAGGGCCTCGAGCTCGGCCGCCCGGCGGGCGGCCCGCTCCGCGTCTTCGGGCGTCTCGATCAGCGACTGGATGAGCATCTCGCCCTCCCGCCAGTCCTGGAACTCGTCCTGGAGGACGAAGTTCAGCGACCGGATCGTCGGGGAGTCGGTGATCGTGCTCGTCCCGTTCAAGTGGTACGTGTAGGCCGCGATCTTGCGGGGGATGAGCACCCGGTAGACGCCGACCAGCTTCTCGATCGTGAGATCCGGGCCGTCAGGCTCGCGCATGGCGTCGACGAACGCGACCAGCTCCTCGTTCGGCGGGACGTTCAGCCGATCGGGGTTCATCTCCCGAAGCTCGGGGAGGCGCTGGTCCCACAGGTCGGCGTGCCACGCGTGGTGGTAACAGTGCCGGCCGAGCACGAGCTTCACGTCGAGCTCGGGCACGGTGGCCACCCAGCCGCCGAGCGCCTCGAAGAGCTTGATCTCGATCCACTTGTAGTGGCCGACGCGCTTCGCCGACTCCTCGACACCGAAGATTCCTGGGAGCTCGCGCCGGTCCCAAGGCGCGAAGGCAGGACGGGGCTTCGAAGGTTCGGGCATGTCGGCATTCTTCCGACACTTGACCGGATGGTCAAGCGATGGGCGCGGCCGGGTCAGACTTTCGCGACCGTCCGGCGGTGCGTGCCGAGTTCGGCCACGACGATGGCCGCGAGGATCAGCGCGGCACCCAGGTAGCCGACGGCACCGAGTCGTTCCCCGACCGCGTACCCGATGACACCGGCGACCACGGGCTCGAGGAGGTTCAGGAGGCTGGCGCGAGACGGGTCGATCGTGCGCTGGGCCCAGACCGAGAGACTGAACGCGACCGCGGAGCAGCCGATGCCGGTCAGCAGGATAGCGACGACAGCATCCGCCGAGAGCGACCCGAATCCCTCAACGAGTGCGATCGGCAGCGACAGCACCGCCACCGCGCCCAGTTGGATCGCGGTCAGACCGATGACGTCGACCCGGTTGGCGAACACCCCGATGAGCACGAACCAGAACCCGAAGAGCACGGCGGTGACAAGGGTGACCGCGTCGCCGAAGCCGAGGCTCGGTTCGGCGCCGGTCAGCAGGAACAGACCGAGGACCGACATCGCGACCGCGACCCGGATCGCGCGACGGGGGACGTGGCGGAAGACGATCGACTCGATGATCGGCGTCGTCACCGCGAACAAGCCGGTGATAAACGCAGAGTTGGACGTGCTGGTGTGCTGGAGCCCGAGGTTCTGGCAGAAGTACGCACCGGTCGCGATCGCGCCGATGGCGAGTCCGCCGGTGACCAGTGTGCGCCGCGAGTCGGACGCGCGCGGCTGTGGGCCCCGCCAACTGCGCGTGAGGGCGAACGGTGCGAGCACCGCAGCACCCAACGCGAAGCGGAACACGTTGAGCCCCGACGGCGTCAGGTCGTCGAGCGCGTTCTGCACGATCGTGAACGTCGATCCGTAGAGGATCGCCGCGGTCGCGATCGCGATCTCGGGTCGGTAGCTGCGGATCTTCGACAACGACGCACGTGAAAACAACGACGTACTGCCGGTCAGCCGGGCCAGCCGTTGGTGATCGGGAGGCGTCGGTCCTTGCCGAACGCCTTCGGCGACACGCGCACTCCGGGCGGAGCCTGGCGGCGCTTGTACTCGTTGCGGTCGACCATCCGCGCGACGCGCGCCGCGATGTCGGGATCGAATCCCTCCGCCTCGAGCTCACCCACCGATCGGTCGCGCTCGACGTACCCCTCGATGATCGGGTCGAGCTCTGCATAGTCGGGCAGCGAGTCGCTGTCCTTCTGGTCCGGACGCAGCTCGGCGCTGGGCGGCTTCTCGATGACCGCCTCGGGGATCCACGGCCCACCGGCGCGCTCGTTGCGCTCGCGCGAGAGCGCGTAGACGAGCATCTTCGGGACGTCCTTGATCACCGCGAAGCCCCCCGCCATGTCGCCGTAGAGAGTGGAGTAGCCGGTGGCCATCTCGCTCTTGTTGCCCGTGGTGAGCACCAACGCGCCGAACTTGTTGGAGATCGTCATGAGGATGGTCCCGCGGATGCGCGCTTGGAGGTTCTCCTCCGCCAAACCGGGCTCCGTGCCCCGGAACGGCTCCTCGAGCAGCTGCAGGAACGCCTCGTGGGGCCCCTCGATCGGAACCGTGAGCGTGGAGATCCCGAGGTTGGCGGCCAGGACCTCGGAATCGGTGATGCTGCCGTCGCTCGAGAACCGTGAGGGCATCAGCACACCGGTGACGTTCTCGGCACCGATCGCGTCGACCGCGATCGACGCGACGATCGACGAGTCGATGCCACCCGACAGGCCGATCAGGACATCACGGAACCCGTTCTTGCGCACGTAGTCGCGTGTCCCGACCACGAGGGCCTCGTAGACCTCGCGAACCGGCTCGAGCTCGGGTTCGATCCGCGGGGGTCGACGCGGCCCCGCGATCCGGGCCTCGCTCACGGCGATCTCGGTGAGCACGGGTGCCGTGTGCCGACCGCTCGGGTCGAGGAGCCGACGACGGAACCCCGCGGGGACCTCGAGATCGACGACCATCAGGTCCTCGACGAACTGCGGGGCCCGCGCCACCAGATGGCCCTGTTCGTCGAGCACGAGTGACGCGCCGTCGAAGACGAGCTCGTCCTGACCACCGACGAGGTTCACGTAGACGATCGGCACCGATGCGTCGGACGCGCGCGTCGAGAGCATCGTCTCGCGCTCGCGGACGCGACCGGCGTAGTACGGCGACGCGTTGATGTTGACGACGAGCTCCGCACCACCGGCGGCCTGCGTGAGGATCGGCCCGGTCGGGCTCCATGCGTCTTCGCAGATCGTGACCGCTACCTTCACGCCCGCGACCACGAACAGCGGCCCGTCGACCGTCGACCGGCTGAAGTACCGCTGCTCGTCGAACACCGCGTAGTTCGGGAGGAGGTGCTTGCGGTACACGCCGACGACACGACCGTCGGCACAGACCGCAGCCGAGTTGTAGAGATCTCGATCCGCCTCGGGGAAGCCGATAACCGCCGCCACCCGACCCGTGCGGGCGGCGATCTTGTGCAGCACCTCCGATGCGTGCGCCACGAATGCGGGTCGCAACAGCAGGTCTTCGGGCGGGTACCCGGTGACGGCCAGCTCCGGGAACGCGACCAGATCGGCGTCGGCGGCCTCGGCCGCTGCGTACGCATCGAGGATGCGGGTGGCGTTCCCCGCGAGGTCGCCGACGACGAGATCGATCTGGGCGGCGGCGACTCGGAGCCGGGTCATGAGCCCAGGATACGGCGCCGCAACCGCACCGTCCGCGGTCGACGGGCGGCGTCGTCGGGCGCGCGACACTGCGTCATGTTCGATCCCCTCGCCGTCCTCGCCGCACCCGGGGTAGCGGCGGCGTTGGAACGGTCGGCCGATCCACCCATGGCGCGCACGATGCTCGCGCGGTTCCTCGAGGCCCATCCCGAGCTTGCCGAGCCGGTTCGCGACCAGCCGGTCGTGCGCGACGCGTTGATCGCGATCGCGTGCGCCTCCCGATCACTCACCACTGCGCTCGTCCACGACGCCACCCTCGTCGAGATACTCGAAGACACCGTTGGGTTC
>JBBQMI010000188.1:0-4887 GCA_038328825.1 Acidimicrobiia bacterium
ATCCGCCGCTCTCGTCGCTCGGAGAAGCCCAGGCGCGCGCCGCGGGCGGGTCGTCGGAGCTCGACGACGCCGACGGGTGGTGGAGCTCCGACCTCCACCGGGCCCGGCACACCGCCGAGCTGCTCAGCGCGACGCGCGGTCCCGCGCGCCTCGATCCCCGGTTGCGCGAGCGTCACGCGGGGGAGTGGGAGGGTCTGACCCGCGACGCGATCGAGGCGGGGTGGCCCGGCTTCCTCGCCGAGCACCGACGACCCGAGGGATGGGAAGACGACGAGCCCCTCCTCGACCGGGCCCTCGCCGCGTTGACCGACTTCGCAGCCGAGCGTCCCGGGCGTCGGGTGGTCGTCGTCACCCACGGGGGCGTCATCCGGGCGCTCGAACGCCGGTGCGGTGCCGACGAGCTGCCGGTGCCGAATCTCGGTGGGCGGTGGGTCGAGATCGGCGCCGGGCCGGTGGTGCTGGGGGAACGGGTTCTGCTCGTCGACGTCGGTCAGGTCACGGTTCCCGGCCAGATCTGAGGCCGCACCCGAACGGGGTCGAGCGAACGGGCCGAGCGTCCTCCCAGTTGGGCGGGCGACTAATCTGAGAGGCTCCCTCGATCCGGAGAAACGCGTGTCCGAGCCCGACCCCGAGCTGGCAGCAGAGCAGCGCTACGTCGACCGGGCCCTCGCGCGGCTCGACGCGATGCGGGGTTCCGCGAGCCGGGTCTCGGAGGCCTACGCCGACGTGCAGCGGGGCGGGACCCATCAGGCGCGGCTCGAACGCGACATCGCCCAGGACGTGACCCACCGCCGTCTCGTCGCCCTCGACATCGGCGACGCGTCGCTCGTGTTCGGGCGCCTCGACCTCCAACCCGGCGCCGATCGCGAGCCGCGCCTCTACGTCGGCCGTCTCGCGGTCGACGACGTCGACCGGTCGCCGCTCGTCATCGACTGGCGGGCTCCGGTGGCCGAGCCGTTCTACCGCGCCACCGCGATCGAACCGATGAGCGTGATCCGACGTCGGCACTTCGTGACCCACGGCGCCGACCTGATCGGCCTCGACGACGAGGTGTTCGACACCGGTGCCGCGTCGGAGGCGGGGTTCCAGATCGTGGGCGAGGGCGCGCTCCTCGCCGCGCTCGACCAGGAACGCACCGGGCGCATGCACGACATCGTCGCCACGATCCAGTCGGAGCAGGACGAAGCGATCCGCTCCGATCTCGCCGGCGTCCTGGTCGTCGCCGGAGGCGCGGGAACGGGCAAGACCGCGGTTGCGCTGCACCGGGCCGCGTACCTGCTCTACACCTACCGTCGGCAGCTCCAGAACCAGGGCGTGCTGCTGCTCGGTCCGAGCCCGGTGTTCCTCCGCTACATCGAGGAGGTGCTCCCGTCGCTCGGCGAGCACGAGGTCCACCTCGCGACGCTCGCCACGCTCCGCCCCGAGGCCCGCCCGCGCGCCGCCGAACCCGCTCCCGTCTCGGCGGTGAAGGGAGACGTGCGCATGGAGCAGGTGATCCGCAAGGCGGTTGCCGACCGGGAGCACGTGCTGCCGCGCAACATCAACCTCCTCGTCGACGGGCTCGCGCTGCGCATCAGCCGACGCGACTCCTCGCGCATCGTCGGTCGGGCCAAGCGTCGACGCGGCACCCACAACGCCCGTCGCCCCTACGTGACCGCGCTGCTCACCGACGTGCTCATCCGGCGGTACCGCAACGCGGCGGCGGAGTCGTACCGGAGTCAGCCGCGCTTCGAACCCGATGCCGACGAAGACGGCTCGCCGTTGCTCGATCCCACGGCCGCGGGCGCACTCGCCCGCGGGGAGGCGCCGCCGCCGGAGTGGGAGGCCGAGCTGCGCCAGAAGCTCCGCCGCCGCCCCGAGGTGCGCGAGGCCCTCGAGCGGATGTGGCCTGTGCTCACCGGCGCCGAGCTCGTGCGCGACCTCCTCGGGTTCCCCGAGTTGATCCACTCGGCGTCGGTGGGTGTGCTCACCGCGTCCGAAGAGGCACTGCTGTTCCGTCAACGGACCCCACAGTTCCGCGACACCCCCTGGACCGAAGGCGACGTCGCGCTCGTCGACGAAGCCGAGGCGCTCCTCGGGCCGGTCGAGGAGGCCCGGTCCCGTCGGAGCCGTCGCCGCGGTGTCGAGGAAGACGAGGCGCTGCGCACCGCGACCCGCGTGGTCGAGGAGATGGGTCTCGAGGGCTACACCGACGCGGCCACGCTCGCGGCGCGCTTCGGCGACCCCGAGATCGAGGCACCGCCCACCGCGAGCGAGATGCGCACCTACGGCCACGTGCTCGTCGACGAGGCTCAGGACCTCACGCCGATGCAGTGGCGGATGGTCGGCCGACGGGTCCCGTCGGGTTCGTTGAGCCTCGTCGGCGACTTCGGCCAGGCCAGCCGGCCCGGCGCGGCCGACGGGTGGGACACCGTGATCGACCAGCTCCGGCCCCGAGCTGGCTCGCGGGTCGTGCAGCTGACGGTGAACTACCGCACGCCGGCCGAGATCATGGCGGTCGCGCACCGGATCCTCACGGTCGCGGCCCCGAACGTGGAGCCGACCCGCGCGGTGCGCAGCACCGGTGAGCACCCCCGCTTCCTCGCGACCGACGTCGAGCACCGGCCCGAGGTCGTGGCCGACGCGGCGCGCCTCGCGCTCGACCGCGGCGGGAAGGTCGCCGTGATCGCGCCGGAAGCCGTGCACGCGGCGATCGTGGCCGAGCTCGCCGACGTCGGGGCGATCTCCGGGTCGACCGACGCGCTCGACGCACCCGTCACCGTCGTCACGCCGATCGACGCGAAGGGCCTCGAGTTCGACCACGTCGTGGTGGTCGAGCCGGTCGAGCTCGTCGCGCCGGATCCTTCGGGACTGCGCCTCCTCTACGTGGCGCTCACCCGCGCGACGACCACCCTCACTGTCGTCCACGCCGAACCGTTGCCCGAAGCCCTGAACCCGTGAACCCCCCGAACCGCCCCCGAGCACCGTGGAGATCGAGATGACGATTGCCGAAGCCGATCGGACCGCGTCGGAGGTCGCGTGGGACCTCGAACCGCTCGTCGACGGTCGGGGCCAGGCCGGCGTCGACGCGCTCCTCGACGAAGCCGACCAGCTCGTCGACGCGCTCGAGGCGCGCCGCGGCACCATCGCCGCATTCGACGTCGAGGGACTCGCCGCGTTCATGCACGAGCTGGCCGACCTGAACGACAAGATCGGTCGGGCCGGGTCGTACGCGGGTCTCGCCTTCTCGGTCGACACCGCCGACCCGGTGCGGGGCGCGCTCATGCAGCGGGTGGAGGAGCGGGGCACGACGCTCTCCACGCGCATCCTGTTCTTCGAGCTCGAGTGGGCGGAAGTGCCCGACGTGCGCGTCGACGAGCTCCTCGCCGACGACCGCCTCGCGTTCTGCCGGCATTGGCTGCGCTCGGCCCGTCGCTACATCCCGCACCTCCTCACGGAACCCGAGGAGCGGGTGCTCACCGAGAAGTCGGTCACGGGTGCGAGTGCGTGGAGCCGGTTGTTCAGCGAGCTCACGTCGGTGATCCGCCTCGACCTCGACGGTGAAGACGTCCCGCTCGAGCAGGGCCTCTCGCTCCTGCAGTCGCCCGACCGGTCGGTGCGCAAGGCCGCGGCCGAGGCCGTGACCGAGGGTCTGGCGCCGGGCCTGCGCACCCGTGCGTTCGTGTTCAACACGCTGCTCGCCGACAAGGCGACCGACGACCGCCTCCGTCGTTACGACGGCTGGCTCGCGAGCATGAACCTCGCCAACGAGGCGAGCGACGCGTCGGTGCAGGCACTCGTCGAAGCCGTCGAGGCCCGGTACGACATCCCGCAGCGCTGGTACACGCTCAAGGCCCGTCTGCTCGGGATCGACCGGCTCGCCGACTACGACCGGATGGCGTCGGTCGCCTCGGCCGATGCCGAGTTCGGGTGGACGGAGGCCACGAACATCGTCGTCGACGCCTACGACTCGTTCTCGCCGAAGATGGCCGACGTCGTGCGCCGGTTCCTCGACGAGCCGTGGATCGACGCGCCCATGCGGGAGGCCAAGCGCGGGGGAGCGTTCTGCGCCTACACGGTGCCGTCGCACCACCCGTACCTGCTGCTGAACTACACCGCGCAACGGCGCGACGTGCTGACTCTCGCGCACGAGCTCGGTCACGGTGTGCACGCGTACCTCGCTCGCGAGCAGGGCGTGTTCCACCAGACCACTCCGCTCACACTCGCGGAGACCGCGTCGGTGTTCGGCGAGACCGTCACGTTCGGTCGGCTGCTCGACGCGACCACCGATCCCGACGCGCGCCTCGCGCTCCTCGCGGAGAGCCTCGAGGGTCAGATCGCGACCGTGTTCCGCCAGACCGCGATGAACCGCTTCGAAGACGCCGTGCACACGTCGCGTCGCGAGGACGGCGAGCTGAGCGTCGAACGCTTCGGCGAGCTGTGGGCCGCGTCGCAGGAGGCGATGCTCGGAGACTCGGTGGAGATCACCGAGGGCTACCGCACCTGGTGGAGCTACATCCCGCACTTCATCGGCACGCCGGGATACGTCTATGCGTACGCATACGGCCAGCTGTTGGCACTGTCGGTGTACCGCAAGTACACCGAAGACGGCGCTGCGTTCGTGCCGCGCTACCTCGAGATGCTCAGCGCCGGCGGATCGCTGCCGCCGCAGGAGCTCGGTCGGATCGTCGGTGTCGACCTCGCCGACCCGGGCTTCTGGGACGGCGGCCTCGACATCGTGGCCGAGCAGCTCGAAGCGGCCGAGGCCGCCGCGACGGCCACGGGTCGGGTGTGACCGGACTCCTCGACGGGCGCGTCGCACTCGTCACCGGTGGCGGTGGAGGGATCGGGCGCGGCGTCTCGGAGTTGTTCGCCGCGAACGGCGCGCGAGTCGTCGTTGCCGAGGTC
>JBBQMI010000189.1:0-4875 GCA_038328825.1 Acidimicrobiia bacterium
AGGGATCGAACCGGAGTCGCCCGCCGGCTTCGACCACGATCTCGGGGAGCACTCCGGCCCACTGCGGGAGCATGAGCTCGCGGTCGTTGCGGTTCGGCAGCTGCGGCGCCGCGGGGAGGCGAGGCGTGATCGCGAGCGAGACCTCGGCGGCCGCGCGCGCGTCGGCGTGCGGGAGCGATCCGATCCCGGTCGAGAGGCCGGGAACGAGAACACCGTCGAGCGGGTCGGCGGTCGTGTCGTTCGGTCGATCGGTCATGGAGGTCCGTAGTATACGAACGCCCTTCCGATGCGGCCGAATGGAGCGCGCGCGTCCGTATGACGATCTGGTTTCTTCGTTTCACGTGGATCACGTTGCCGTTCACCGCGGCTCCGGCGATCTCCGAAGCGGTCACCGACTGGTCCGACGCGACTCGCGTCGTCGTCGCGGTGCTGTTGTGGAGCGCGTGGAGTCTCGGCTTGGTCGCGGTGCTCGCGCCCCGACCATTGGCGTTGACGACGATCCGCACGCTCGCGCCGCTCTTCGTGGTGGTGAGTGCACTCGCCGCGCTGCACGCCGCGGTCGGACTCGCCGTGCTCGCACTCGTCGCCACGATCGTCAACGCCGCGCTCGCGGCATCACCACTGGTCGCGCTCGCGTGCGCCGCGGGCACCGCCTACGGCACCGAGCTCAGGCACCCCTTGAAGGTCCCGCCCGCGCTGCTCATGGCGCCGGTGCCGCTGGCGGTGCTGCTCGTCGGAGTCGGCGTCGCCGCCGGTCCCCTCCTCATCGCCGACGAGTCGTTCGTCCTCGGTGCGATCGCACTGCCGGTGGGGCTCGTGCTGGCCGGAGTGCTCGCACGATCGCTCCACACGTTGTCGCGACGGTGGGCCATCCTCGTCCCTGCCGGACTGGTCGTGGTGGATCCGATGACGCTCGCCGATCCGGTGCTGTTCACGCGCGAAGACACCAAGCTCCTCGAGCTCGCCCCTCGGGTTCCCCCGCCCGAGCCCGAGGCGGTCGACCTCCGCCTCGGCGCGGTGCTCACGTCGGTCGCGATCGAAGCGACGGAACCGATCCCGATCGCCCGGGCGCTCTCCAACCGCCGAGGCGCCCGACTGGTCACCACACCCCGGGCACTGTTCGCACCCGTCCGTCCCCACGAACTGCTCGCCCACGCCTCGGAACGGCGACTCCCCGTCGTGGGGAGCGACGCGCGCACGACGCCGACGCCGTAGCGGGGTCCGCGGCCGGGAGGACCGGATCAGGCGGCGACGACTGCGCTCCCGACGACCGTGGCGCCGTCGTAGAGCGCGACCAGCTGCCCGGGTGCGACGCGCGGTTGCGGTTCGGTGAACGCGATCGTCGCGCCGGAGCCCGACCGGGTGAGATGGCCTGCGGCGACGTGACCGTGGGCGCGCACCTGCACACCCAAATCAGCATCGGGAGTCGGCGACTCGTGCACGAACGTGCATTCCGAGAGCGCGACCTCGCGGCGCAGGAGATCCGCCGGTCGGCCGACGGTCACGGTCCCCGACGACGCGTCGATGTCGACGACGAACCGACGTTCTCCGGTGGAGACGCCGAGACCGCGCCGTTGCCCGATCGTGAAGTGCGCGATGCCGTCGTGGGTGCCGAGGTGCGCGCCGGTCCCGTCGACGATCGCACCGGCACGCACCGGGATCCGATCCGACAGGAACTGCCCGCGACCGGCGCGGGTGATGAAGCACACGTCCTGACTGTCGGGCTTCGCCGCGGTCCGCAGACCGAGCCGCGCCGCGTGGGCCCGCACGTCGGTCTTGGTGAGCTCACCCACCGGGAACCGAACCCGTTCGAGCTGCGGCGCAGTGAGCATCGCCAGCACGTACGACTGGTCCTTGGCCGCGTCGGCCGCGCGCTCGAGCTGGACCCGCCCTGAGCCATCGCGGACTCGACGGGCGTGGTGACCCGTTGCGAGCACGTCGCAACCCAGGGCATCGGCCCGATCGAGCAGGAGCCCGAACTTGATGTGGCGGTTGCACTCGACACAGGGATTCGGCGTCTTCCCCACGCGGTACGCCGCGACGTAGGGATCGACCACGCGCGCGTCGAACGCCTCGGTGTAGTCGAACACGTAGTGCGGGATGTCGAGCTGCGCGGCGACGCGGCGGGCGTCTTCGACGTCGGACACGCTGCAACAGCCGCTGTCGGACTCACCACCCCAGAGCTTGAGCGTCACCCCGGTGACGTCGTGACCCTGCTCGACGAGGAGCGCGGCCGCGACCGACGAGTCGACGCCGCCGCTCATCGCCACGAGAACTCGGCCGCGAGTCATCGCGACACACCGACCGCGCCGCGCAACTGCCTCACCGCGGCCGGCAGGACCTCGAGCACCCGGTCGACGTCGGTCGGCACGGAGGCGAAGCCGAGAGAGAGTCTGATCGACGCGAGCGCGTCGGTGCGGTCGAGACCCATCGCCGCGAGGACGTGCGACGGTTCGGTCGCACCCGAGGAGCACGACGATCCCGCGGCGGCGCACACACCGGCCCGGTCGAGCAGCACGAGCAGCGCCTCGGCCTCGATCCCCGGGATGCCGACGTGCACATTACCGGCGACCTTCACGGCGGGATCCCCGTTGAGCCAGGTTCCGGGGATCTCCCGCAACCCGGCGACGAGCCGATCGCGCAGACCGGTCACGCGTGCGGTGGTCGCGACTCGCGTCGCAACGGTTGCGTGCAGTGCGGCCGCGAACCCGACGGCGCCCGCGACGTTGCTGGTTCCCGCACGCATGCCCCGCTCCTGGCCGCCCCCCTCGATCAGCGGAACGATCGGGACGCCTCCCCGCACGACGAGCGCACCCGTGCCCTTCGGGCCGCCGAGCTTGTGTGCCGACACCGAGATCAGGTCGGCATCGCCCGCGAGCGACGCGACGTCGACCCACGCGGCCGCCTGGACGGCGTCGGTGTGGAACCGCGCCTGCGGGGCCTGCGCGCCGATGATCCGGGCGACGTCGGCGAGCGGCTGGACCGTACCGACCTCGTTGTTCACCGCCATCACCGACACCAGCACCGTGCGGGCGTCGACCAACCCGCCGAGCGCTTCGACGTCGACGATCCCGCCGGGGGTGATCGGCGCCTCGGAGACGCGGAAGCCCTCGGCCGTGAGCCGAGCCGCCGACGCGAGCACGGCCTTGTGCTCGAAGGCGCTCACCACGATGTGGTCGCCGAAGCCAAGGGCCCGGGCCGCCCGCGCCGCGCCGACGACGGCCAGGTTGTCGGCCTCCGTCCCGCCCGCGGTGAAGATGACCTCGCCCGGCTCGGCTCCGAGATCCGCGGCGATCGACTCCCGGGCCGACTCGAGCGCGGTCTTGGCGGCCCGGGCGACCGCGTGACCGCCCGACGGGTTGCCGAACGTCTCGACGAACAACGGCAGCATCGCGGTGAGCGCCTCGGGCCGCACCGGGGTGCTCGCCGCGTAGTCGAGGTATGCGATCTCCGGTGCCGGATCCATGAACCGAGTGTAGGAGTCGCCCGACCGGCCCCGACCGCACGGCGATCGCGGGTGACGCCCGTCACCCTGAGGAATAACTGTCCCACCCTCCGGGGATACTCATGACATGAGCAATCAGTTGCGTCTGCTCCCCAACGAAGTGAGCACACACAGCACCCCGGCGGAGGTGCACACCCCGCGGTCCGGAGCACCCGAGCGCCCGCGGCGGCGTCGCCAGCCGGGGCCGTCGGCCGCAGCCGGCCGGATCGACACGCGCACGAGGCGGGCCGGTCGCCAGGGCGTCGCCGAGGCCCGCCGGGCGCTGCTCGCGGCCACCTCCGAAGCAGAGCTCCGCCGGGTCGGCTGAGCATCGGTTCGGGCGCGGCAGACGCCGAGCCCTTCCCTGTGCAGAGCCGCCCGATAGCGTGACGCGTCGTGTCCGAGCCGATCCGAGTCGTCCTCGCCGAAGACAGCTTCCTCGTGAGGGAATCCGTCGTGCGTCTCCTCGCGACCGCTCCCTCGATCAACGTCATCGCCGCCTGCGCGGATCTCGACGAGCTCCTCGCCGCCGTTGAAGCCGATCCGCCCGACGTCGTCCTCACCGACATCCGGATGCCGCCGACGGGGACCGACGAAGGCATCCGCGCCGCCCAGACGCTGCGCGACACGCATCCCGAGATCGGCGTGGTCGTCCTGTCGCAGTTCATCGAGCCCGGCTACGCACTCACCCTCCTCGAGCACGGCTCGGGCGGCCGGGCCTACCTCCTGAAGGAACGGGTCTCCGATCTCGACCAACTCGTCGACGCGATCTGCAACGTCGCCGACGGTGGTTCCGTGATCGACCCGAAGGTCGTCGATGCACTCGTCGCGGCCCGTTCCGCCCCGACCGACGGCCCGCTCGACCGGTTGACCCCGCGGGAGCTCGAGACGCTCGGCGAGATGGCCCAGGGCAAGAACAACGCCGCGATCGCCGCGTCGCTCGTGCTCTCGGAGCGCGCGGTCGAGAAGCACATCAACGCGATCTTCTCGAAGCTGGGTCTCTCCGAGGAGCCCGACGTGCACCGCCGGGTCAAGGCCGTGCTGCTCTACCTCTCGCGGCAGTCGTAGCGGCGCGCTCGTTTCAGCCCCCCGTCGATCCTTCGATCGCGGCGATCTTGAACGCGGTCACCGGTGCCTCGCGACCCTTCACCACCTGCGGTTCGAGCGCTTCGGCCTTCACTCGTGTACGCAGGGCGTCCCACGTCGGCTCACTGAGCACGGTCTCGCCGGGGTCGGCCCATTGCTGGAGCCGTTGACTCAGGTTCACGACGTCGCCCACGAGCGTGTACTCGAGGCGCTCGTCGGAACCGAGGAGCGCGGCGGCGACCTCACCCGTCGACAGTCCGACGCCCAGCCCGAACACCGGGAGCCCCTCGGTCTCCCAACGCCGG
>JBBQMI010000190.1:0-4859 GCA_038328825.1 Acidimicrobiia bacterium
GACGGGCCCCCGACCATTGCGGCGGACGTGGCCGCGGAAGCGCACGCCGACCGCCGGCGCGGTCGCGCCGCCGAGCCACTCTGCCTCGAACGTCTCGGGGCTGAACTGTCCGGTGTTGGTGATGTCGCTCACCAGGCGCCAGACGCGTTCGGGGGTCGCGTTCATGTGGAGGGTCACGGAGTCACGCATCCGGCGAACGTACCGCCCCCGGCGCCACGATCGAGGCGCGTGGTGACGGAAGCGGTCACCGGGCCATACCGAACCCGATGAGTTTCGGCGCTCCCGTCGGTCGGAACCGGTGACGACCACCGAAGATCGAGCCACCGACGCTCGAGAGAAGGAGCCTCCCGTGCCGAAGCGCGACGCCGCCACCGCCGGTGCCCCCTGTTGGATCGATCTGATGACCTCCGATCCCGACGCGAGCCGTGCGTTCTACGGCGAGCTCTTCGGGTGGACCTGGGAGGACCCGGGCGCGGCGTACGGCGGCTACTGCAACTTCCTGCTCGACGGCGTCCAGATCGCGGGCGTGATGCGCAACCCCGGCGAGGGGGGCATGCCCGATGTCTGGTCGGTGTACCTGGCGACCGAAGACGCGCAGGCGACGGTCGACGCGGCCGTCGCCAGTGGCGGTCAGGTCATCGTCGCGCCGATGGACGTCACGGATCTCGGGACGATGGCGGTGATGACCGACCCGGGTGGGGCGGCGATCGGTGCCTGGCGACCGGGTCTCCACTCGGGGTTCGGTGTGCTCGACGAGACCGGCGCACCGACCTGGTTCGAGTTGCACACGCGCGCCTACGAGGCGTCGGTCTCGTTCTACACCGACGTGTTCCACTGGGACACCCACACGATGAGCGACACGCCCGAGTTCCGGTACTCGACTCTCGGCGAGGGCGACGGCCAGCTCGCGGGGATCATGGACGCAGCCGCGTTCCTTCCCGACGGAGCGCCGTCGCAGTGGTCGATCTACTTCTCGGTCGACGACGCCGACGCGTCGATGGCCCGCATCGTGGAACTCGGGGGCGCGGCGGTATCGGGTCCCGACGACACGCCCTACGGACGGCTGGCGACCGCCGCCGACCCCACGGGCGCGACCTTCAAGCTCCGCGCCTGATTCCGTCTCGGCCCGGTCCGGCCGGTTCGCTAGGCGGTCTTCTCGCTCGCCGGGGCCGCCTGGGCCTCGTCGGTGCCCTGCTTGAACTCCTTGGAGGCCTGGCCGAGGGAGCGGGCCAGCTTCGGGAGCTTGGCGCTGCCGAAGAGCAGCAGCACGATGGCGAGCACGATCAGCAGTTCGGTGGGTCCGAGGTTCATCGGGGCTCCTGTGGGAGACGGGCGGCGCGGATCGGCGCCCGGGAAGACCTTGTCGGTGCTGATCGTTCGGCAGCCGGTGCGCATCCCTTGAGCCGAACGGGGAGTCCACCATCAGATCTCCACCGATTTCCCGGTCTTCTCGGTCGGAATGGATCCCGGGCGTGCTCCAACTCCGTAGACCCGGCATGACGGATCTCGTATCGGTGCTCGACGCGGCCCTCGAAGCCCCGATCGTCCCCAGTTTCACGAGGATCGGCTACTGCGCCCGGCGGGCGCTGTTCCACTGGAAGGACCTCGGCGACTACGACCTGGCCGGCCGGGTGATGGCGGTGACCGGCGCGACGTCGGGATTGGGTCGGGCGACCGCCGAGCAGCTGGCGCAAGACGGCGCCACCGTGATCGTGGTCGGTCGCGATGCGGCGAAGACCGAGCGCACCGTGGCCGATCTCCGTCGGTCGACCGGCAACGAGCGGATCTCCGCCGTGATCGCGGACCTGGGCGATCTCGACTCCGTGCGCCGCGCTGCCGCCGAGATCCGACGCGCCCACGACCGACTCGACGTGCTGATCCACAACGCGGCGTCGCTGTCGCACGAACGTCACCTGACGTCCGACGGCACCGAGGTGACGGTCGCGATCCAGGTGGTCGGACCGTTCCTGCTCACGAGTCTGCTCCTCGACCGTTTGCGGGCAGCCGAGCCGGGACGGGTGATCACCGTGTCATCGGGCGGGATGTACAGCGCTGCTCCAACCGTGGCCGCGCTCCAGATGGACGCCGCGTCGTACAACGGCACCAAGCAGTACGCGCTCGCGAAGCGCGCCCAGGTGACGCTCAACGAGATGTGGGCGGGTCACATCACCGACGGTTCCGTGGTGTTCCAGAGCATGCACCCGGGGTGGGCCGACACGCCGGGCGTGGCCGAGGCCCTCCCGACCTTCCGGCGCGTGGTCGGACCGCTGCTGCGCGACCCGCACCAGGGCGCCGACACGATCGTGTGGCTGGCGGCCGACGACGGCGAGCCGGCGACGACTTCGGGCCGATTCTGGCTCGACCGGCGGGTCCGGCCGATCCACCGGCTCCGGAGCACGGCGCGTGCCGACACGCCCGAGGTCAGGCAGGAGCTGTGGGACTGGGTCGTTGCGACGAGCGGCGAGGACCCCGATCAGTGGCATCCCCCGACGGGGTGATGGCACGAGGAATGTCCCACCGGGCGGGTCCGTTGGGACCGGTATGGACGAACCGGTGATCGAGACGTTCGCGCTCGGCTTCCAGTGGCCGACGATCGATCCGTTCCTCTTCTGTGTGCACCACGACGACGCCTACCCCGCGGGGAACGGCGCCCTCGGCCCCGACGCGTCGCTCGACGGCCGCGAGCTCGGGTCCGACTTCGCCGGTGTCGACGGCTGGCGGATGTACCACGGCCAGGTCGTCCCCGGCTTCCCGGGCCACCCGCACCGAGGCTTCGAGACCGTCACCTACGTCCGCCGCGGGCTCATCGACCACTCCGACTCCCTCGGGGCAACGGCCCGCTTCGGTGCCGGCGACGCGCAGTGGCTCACCGCGGGCCGCGGCATCGTGCACTCCGAGATGTTCCCGCTCGTCGATTCCAGCGCGCCGAACCCGCTCGAGCTGTTCCAGATCTGGCTCAACCTCCCCGCAGCCGACAAGATGGCCGAGCCCCACTTCACGATGCTCTGGTCGGGCGACATCCCCCGCATCGTCTTCACCGACGACGCCGGACGCGTCACCGAGATCGACGTGGTCACGGGCGCGCTCGACGGTGCGAGGCCACCATCACCGCCGCCGAGCTCGTGGGCATCGCGTCCCGAGGCCGACGTCGCGATCTGGGCCGTCCGCATGGAACCCCACGCGCAGTGGACGCTTCCCGAGGCCGTCGGTGCCCAGACGGTGCGCACGCTGTTCGGGTTCGTCGGCAACGGCTTCTCGGTCGACGGCCACACGATCGATCCCGACACCGGCGCGGTCGTTCGGTGCGACGTGCCCGTCGTCCTGACCGCGGGCGACGAAGCGGTCGAGATCCTCTTGCTCCAGGGGCGTCCGATCGGCGAGCCGGTCGAGCAGTACGGACCGTTCGTCATGAACGACCGCGAGGGGATCGAAGCCGCGTTCGCCGACTACCGCAGCACCGGGTTCGGCGGTTGGCCCTGGCCGACGGAGGCACCCGTGCACGATCGCGATGCGGGCCGCTTCGCCCGCCACGCCGACGGAACCGTCGACGTCGTGACGGAACCCGTCACGACCTGAGCGTGCCGTCACCCGACGGGATCGGTCACGCGGACGTGGGCGGGGGTCACCGCGACGAAGAGCGCGGCGGCTGCGAGCACGAGCAGACCGGTCGTGAGGTCGAACGCGCCGGAGAACACGCCGACGATCGGTGGACCGGCGACCATGCCGAGGTACCCGGCCGCCGACACGCCGCCGATCGCGAGCGCGGGGTGGCGGGCCTCGTTGTTCACCTCCGCGAGCAGCAACGGCCACACCACCGAGACGCCGATGCACGCGAGCGCGAGCCCGGCTGCGCCGACCACCGCGTTCGCGGTCAGGGCCTCGAGCGTGATGCCGATCGCGCTGACGCCGGCTCCGAGCGTGATGCCCCGACGGATACCCAGCGTTCCGAGCATCGGGCCGCTCGCAGTGCGCGTCACCGCGGCGAGACCCTGACCCACGACGTATGCGCCCACACCGGCGAGCACCCCGACGGCGAGGTGGCTGCGGAGGTACAGCACCCCCCAGGTGGCGATCCCGCCTTCGACCATCGCCGACGCCGCGAACACGATCGCCAGGATCACCAGGCCCTCGTGCCGCAGGCCGGCGATCGCCCGGAGCAACGAAGGGTGCTCGCTGCGCGGAGGGCTCGGCAGCCGCGCCGACCGGCTCACGAACGCGAGCACGAGTCCGACGACGCCCAGCACGGCGAACGCCACCCGCCAGCTCAGCCCGACCTCGAGGGCGACCCCTGTGCCGGTTGCGCCCAGCACGCACCCGACGTTGAAGAGCGCGTGGAAGCGCACGAGCCGACCCGGTTCCGACGACAACGCCGCGGCCGCGACGACGTTCATCACGACGTCGACGAGGCCGCCGGCCGCGGTCGCGAGCGTGAACGCGACCGCGAACGCGCCGTGCTCCGGCGCGATCGCCACCGCGAGGAGCAACGTGCCCCAGATCACGAGGGCGCGGACGAACGCGACGTCGGGTCCCCACCGGTCGGTGAGCGCGCCGCCCATCGCGTTGACGACCGCCGCGAAGAGGATGCCGACCGCGAGCATGATTCCGAGGCCGGCGTCGGAGAGCTCGAACGCCCGCTGGATGTCGAGCACGGCGACGGCCCACGCGCCCGCGAACCCGCCGAAGACGACGAACGCCACCGCGACCGGGCGCAGCGCGGCGCGGTCAGCCATCGTCCGGGTCCGGCGCGCCGCCCGAGGGCACCAGCGGCACGAGCACCGTGGGCACTGCGAGCGCGACGACGATGCGGGGGATCGACACCTGGCGGAGGGTCCGGTACTCGTGGGTCATCGGGTGTGAGT
>JBBQMI010000191.1:0-4858 GCA_038328825.1 Acidimicrobiia bacterium
GTGGCGCAGCAACGGCAGCTCACCGATCACCGCGGCGACGCGCGGCGCGAACTCACGCTGGACCACCACGGCGACGAGGTCGGCGTTGTCGAAGAGGTAGCGCAGCTCCCCCTCGACGTACCGGTAGTTCACGTTCACGGGGACGGCGCGGATCTTGTGGAGGGCGAGCATCGCCTCGACCCACTCCAGGCTGTTGTACGCGTAGATCCCGACGTGTTGACCGGGTTGCACCCCCGCGGACTCGAGGTGGTGCGCGACGCGGTTCACCTGCTCCTCGAGCTGCGCGTACGTCCGACGTCCGGAGCCGACGACGACCGCGGTGCGCTCGGGCACTTCGTCGACCATGGCCTCGAACATGTCGGCGAAGTTGTACTGGGTGGCTTCGCTCATAGGCGGGTCAGTAGAACACGTTCTCGCGCCGCTCGCCAAGCGCCGACCGGCCGCGAGCGCGGTCCCGGGCCGCCGCGTCAGACGAGGTCGAGACGGCGGTTCCGGAGACCGGTCAGGGTCTCGTGCACGATGTGATCCTCGTCGGTCATCGGTGCGGTCGAGCCGTCGACGGCGCGAGTGATCACGTCGAGGTCCAGCTCCGGCATCCCCGACGCGGTGTCGAGCGCACACGCGGTGATCCAGGGGCGCCGCCAGCGGCCGTCGCCGTCGAGCACGAGCTCGAGCAGGACCCCCCGCCGATCGAGCGGCGGGAGCGGAAAAGACCGGGAGAGTGAGCTCAGCCGCTCTCGTTCCGACAACCGCGGTTCGAGCAGCGCGACCGCGGCGCGCTCCGCGCCGACCAGCGTGACGTCGAGCCACTCGAGCGCGAGAGCGTGCGAGTGCGCGTCGCGTTGGGCGAGCTGGAAGACGACCCGGTTGAACCCTTCGATGCCGTGCCGCATCGAGAACGCGGCCAGCACGCACCGGCGGATGAGGTCGAGCTCGTCGCGCAGTGCCGCGCATTGCAACGCGGCGGCCGGTTCGTCGGCGAACGAGACGAGCGCGCGCAGCGCGTGCGTCGCGTGCTCGAGATCGTCGCGTACGACGGTTTCGGTGAGCTCCGAGTCGCGGTCGACGGGTCCCGACTCCTCGGGATCCATCTCCGTCACCGCGGGCCCGAGCGTGGCCAGTGCCCGCATCACCGCGAGGCCCACCTCCCGGTCCCGATGCTCGATGTGCCCCGGAGGACCGCAACCGACGACGCGCCCGAGCCTGACGTCGCGTCGGCCGCGGCTTACAGCTGCCGCGCCAACGTCGAGATCACCCCGCGTGCGATCTCGGGGCGGTCGTCGAGCAGTTCTTCGAAGGGCCCGCGGCGGAGGTCAGGTCGACAGATGATCGGACTCCCCGACCGGGAGGAGTCGGGTGGCCGTCTCGAGGTCGGCGAGGACGCGTTCCGGCGGGTCGACCCCGCCGACCCACCCGATCAGTGACGAGAACCAGACCTGGCTCAGGACCCGGGCGACGGCGAGATCGTGGGGATTCGGCTCCCCCCGGTGGATCGCCCCGGTGATGATCCCGTCGATCGCCTGGGTGATGCGCCGGACCACGTCGGCCTCGCTCGGAGGCGCCGAACCCATCGCCCTGACCATCGACGCGGTGGCCTCCGGTCGACGTTGGAGCGCGCGGCAGGCCCGGCCCATCACGTCGACGATGCGGTCGGCGGGGCTGTCGCCCGTGGGCGGGCGCTCGAGCAGGCGCCGACCGAGGGCCTCGACCTCCTCCGCGTTCGCCTCGAGGAGGAGCCGCTCCTTCGAGTCGAAGTAGCGGTAGACAGTGCCCAGCGCCACGCCCGCAGCGGCCGCGACATCACGCATCTGCACCGCCTCGAACCCGCCGTCGGCGGCCAGCGACAACGCGGCATCGAGGACCCGTCGCCGGCGGGCGGCCTGGTTGCGGGCGAGCGCCGTCGGGGCCGCCACCGGCTCGGTCGTCATCTCAAAATTGAAACAGGTTCTGATTTCGACGGCAAGCGACGGAGGTCTGCACCGTGGGTGTCGGAATCCGACACTCCCGGTACAGACCTCCGTCTGCGTTGCTGCTTCTCAGTGTCGGATCAGCCGACGGCGCTGCACTTCGCGTCGATCTTCGCCTCGAGCTTGTCGATCCGGGCGCCGACCTTCGGGTCACGCTCCGCCATCTTGGCGATCCGCTGGTCGATCCGGGCGGCGACCTTCGTGAGGCCCGCATCCGTGGCCGTGGCCTTGAGCTCGGCGAGCATGGCGCTGCGCTCGCTGCGGATCCGGACGATCGAGGCCTTGGTGTTCTCGAGCGTCGCCTTCACCTCGTCGGCCTTGGAGCAGTCGAAGTTCTTGCCGACGTTGGCCACCCGGCCCCCCTTGGCTCCGGGCGTGCTGTCGGCCGCGAACGCCGTGGTCGCGCCGATCCCGGTGATCAGCGCCCCTGCGGTGACGACTGCGGCAATGGTTCTGGTCATCTTCATGTGAGTTCCTCCTGGTGGGGTTGACGCCTCCCACCATGCGCCTCGAGTGTCATGGGACCGTGAGACGGCGATCAGGGCCTGCGAAACTCGACAGATGGCCACCAACCGTGGGGATCTTCTCAACCGGGCCCAGGCGACTGCCGAAGCACCCACCATGGCGAAGGGTGTCTCGAGCTGGGCGGCGTCAGAATCGCGCAACCGACGCGCCCCCGATGCGTCACACCCACGCGGGTAGCGTCGATGGTTCACCCGAGTGTCCTCCATGGCGAAGAGCAGTAGGCGCGGCATGGCTGAGGAAGCCCCGACGAGCATCGACCCGCCCGCATCGGGTCGCGCCTTCGGACTCGCAGACGACGAGCCTGCGAACGTCCCCGGGACGACGCTCCCGACCACGGTCCCCACGCCGCCGAAGACGTCGACGTCGAAGATCCGCGGCTTCATCCGCGAGGCCCGTCCCCGCCAGTGGGCGAAGAACGTGCTCGTCGCCGCGGCCCCAGCGGCAGCGGGGGTGCTCACCCACCGCGACGCGCTGATCGACACCCTGATCGCGTTCGTCGCGTTTTGCCTCGCTGCGAGCGGTACCTACTTCCTGAACGACGCGCTCGATGCCGAGGCCGACCGCCTCCACCCGAAGAAGCGGTTCCGCCCGATCGCCGCGGGCGTCATCTCGGTGACCACGGGGAAGGTCTCGGCCGGGGTGCTCATCGTGGCAGGGATCGGCCTCGGGTTCGCGACAGGATCGTGGCAGCTCCCGCTCGTCACCGCGTTCTACGTGATGTGCACGACGAGCTACTCGATCTGGTTCAAGCACATCGCGGTGATCGACATCACGCTCCTCGCGTCGGGCTTCGTGCTGCGGGCGATCGCAGGCGCGGTCGCGACGGGCGTCCCGATCTCCGACTGGTTCTTCATCGTGACCGCGTTCGGGTCGCTGTTCATGGTCACCGGGAAGCGCCACGCCGAGTTCCAGGAGATGGGCGACGACCGAGCCGGCTTCCGGTCGACGCTCGGCGAGTACTCGCTCACGTACCTCAACTACGTCCTCGCCGTCGCGTCGGGCGTGACGATGGTCGCGTACTGCCTGTGGGCGTTCGAGAAGACGGCCCGTCTCGCTGGTGTCCCCTGGTACGAGCTGTCGATCGTGCCGTTCGTCCTGGCTGTACTCCGCTACGCGCTCATCGTCCAGAACGGCGGCGGCGGAGCGCCCGAAGACGTCGTCCTCGGCGACCGGATGCTGCAGGGGATGATCGTCGCCTGGGCGATCGTGTTCGGAATCGCGATCTACCGTGGCTGAACCGTCGTCGGAGGTGCTCACCGGCTGGTGCCGTACCGCGCCGAGCCGGGCCGACGTCTATCGCCCCACCGAGGCGAGCGAGGTGAAGGCGATCCTCGACGGCGCCCCGACGCGCGGCGCGATCGCACGCGGTCTCGGCCGCAGCTACGGCGACCCCGCGCAGAACGCCGGTGGTTCCGTGATCGACCTGACCCGCATGTCGGGACTGCGCAGCATCGATCTCGAACGGGGAATCGTCACCGCGTGGGCGGGAACCAGCATCGACGAGCTGCTGCGGTGGCTCGTGCCGCTCGGTTGGTTCGTGCCGGTCACGCCGGGAACGCGCTTCGTGACCGTCGGCGGCGCGATCGGCTCCGACATCCACGGCAAGGGCCACCACACCGACGGCACCTGGGGCGCGCACGTGCACGCGCTCACCCTCCAGGTGCCGACCGGCGAGGTGCGCACGCTCACCCCCGCCGACACGCCCGAGGAGTTCTGGGCGACGGTCGGCGGCCTCGGTCTCACCGGGATCGTGCTCGACGCGACGTTCGACCTCGTGCCGATCGAGACGTCGCTGATGTCGGTCGACACCGAACAGGCACGCGACCTCGACGACCTCATGGCAAGGATGCGCCAGGGCGACGACGCGTACCGATACTCCGTCGCGTGGATCGACTGCCTCTCCACCGGCGCGGCGATGGGTCGGGGTGTGCTCACCCGCGGCGACCACGCCCGGCTGGACGAGCTGCCGGCCAAGAAGCTGAAGAAGGGTCCGCTGCACTACAAGGGCGAGATCCTGGCCGGCGCACCGCCCTGGGTCCCGAACGGCCTCGCGAATTCGCTGAGCATCCGGGCGTTCAACGAGGTCTGGTTCCGCAAGGCCCCGAAGCAGCACCACGGGCTCGAGACGATCCCCTACTTCTGGCACCCGCTCGACGGTCTGGCGAACTGGAACCGCATGTACGGCTCCCGCGGGTTCCTCCAGTACCAGTTCGTGGTGCCGTTCGCAGCCGGCGAGACGGTCCGGATCGCGGTGGAACGGCTCAGCTCGGCCGGCACCGGGTCGTTCCTCGCGGTGCTCAAGACCTTCGGCCCCGCGAACCCGGGACCGCTGTCGTTCCCCGCCGAGGGGTGGACGCTCGCGCTCG
>JBBQMI010000192.1:0-4849 GCA_038328825.1 Acidimicrobiia bacterium
CACCTTGGGCGAGAGCGGCAGGATCGACGACGACGGCTACGTCTACAGCACCGACCGGTTCTCCGACATGGTCGTCTCCGGCGGCGTCAACCTCTATCCGGCCGAGGTCGAGAACTTCCTGATCGATCACCCTGCGGTCCACGACGTGGCCTGCATCGGGATCCCGGATGCGGAGATGGGGGAGGAGATGCGGGCGCTGGTGGTGCTGGCCGATGGTCGCTCGGCGACCGAAGCGGAGATCCTCGAGTACTGCCGCGAGCGGCTGTCGTCGTTCAAGTGCCCACGTTCGGTCGACTTCGTCGACACCCTGGGGCGCAACGCCATGGGCAAGATCAGCCGCCGCGAGCTGCGAGCGCCGTATTGGGACCGCGCCTGAGACGCTCGATGTTCGCGTCCGACCTTTCCCGGAAGTAACCGAGCGATTAGTTTTTCGCGAGATTCACTTCTCGGAGGGCAGCTGACATGACCGACGGATATCTCACCGACTGGCCGGTGAGCGAGCGGTTCCCCCATTACACACGTGCCAACGCCGGCGAGGTGATGGGCGACCCGGTGAGCCCACTCGGCTGGACCTACGGGTGGGAGGGGGCGATGGTGCTCGGGATGCGCGACGGGTGGATCCGTGGCGGCACCCACGAGATCGAGGACTTCGATCCCGACCATCCCGAGACGTTCGGACTGTTCGGCGGCTACTTCTACCTGAACCTGGCGAGCTGTCGGCTCCAGGGCGTCCGCAATCCGGGTGTGACCGTCGAGCAGCTCGACATGGCGTTCTTCGGCGACCACCCCGACGTGCCGCCCTACGTCGCCCATCCCGACGACGACAAGCCGCACCTCGTCGAGAAGATCGAGGCGAACACCGCGTGGGTGATGTCGGCCTCCACCTGGCCCGAGCTCGACGACGACAAGGCCGCCGCCGAAGCCCTGCGCGAGCGCCGGGGCGACCTGACCACCTACTCCGATGAAGCGTTGCTCGCCCGGGCCCGGGCCATCCGGCCCGTGCTGCACCACCTCTTCGAGCAACACGTCGTGTCGGGGTCGAGCGCCGCGGTCGCGCCGGGAGTGTTGGCTGTCGTCGGTGAGGCCATCGGCGATCCGACCATCCCGATGAAGTTGCTGGCGGGAATGGGCGACGTCGACTCGGCGCTGCCGAGCCACTCTCTGTGGGACATGTCGCGCTCGATCCGCGTCGACGCCGGGCTCACCGCCGCGTTCGACGCCGGCGTCGAGGGGATCCTCGAGCGACTCGCCACCGACGACTCCGCCGAGGCGCGATCGCTGCTGGCGGACTGGGGCGCGTTCATCGCCGAGTTCGGCTCGCGTGGCCCCAACGAGTGGGACATCCATGCGGGCAGCTGGGAGATCCATCCCGAGCTCCCGCTCGCAGCGCTGGACCGGGTGCGGTTCCAGTCCGACGACGAGTCACCGCACCGACGTCACGAGGCGGTCGCGGCCCAACGGGAGCTGGTCACCGCCGAGGTCCGAGCCCGGGTCGCCGACAACGAGGAGCTCTCGGGGATGCTCGAGGCCGCGCTGGGTGCGGCCAACATGATGGCGTACCGCGAGCGCACGAAGACCACGATCGTCAAGGTCATCCACGAGGCCCGGATGGTGTTCCGCGAGCTCGGGCGTCGCCACGCCGAGGCAGGCGACCTGGCGGATCCCGACCACGTGTTCATGCTGCTCGGCTCCGAGCTCGACGCGTTCGTGGCCGATCCCGCGTCGTTCCGCGAGACGCTGAGCGAGCGGGCGGCCGACTACGCGGCGCTGTGGGACCTGGTGCCGCCGTTCATCATCCGTGACGGGAACCTTCCGCCCCTGAGCACCTGGGCGCGACGCACGACGGCTGAAGCGAAGCCACCTGCGACGGCGGGAACCGAGATCGCCGGCGTGTCCGGATCGCCGGGTGTCGCCCGGGGTATCGCACGGATCGTGCTCGATCCCGGCGATCCCACCGCGCTTGAGCCCGGTGACATCCTCGTCGCGCCCTACACCGACCCGTCCTGGACGCCGCTGTTCATGACCGCGGGGGCGGTGGTGATCGACGTGGGTGCACAGATCAGCCACGCAGTGATCGTGTCGCGCGAGCTGGGCCTGCCCTGCGTCGTGTCGGCGACCGGCGCCACCGACGTCATCCCGCACGGCGCGACGATCGAGGTGAACGGCGACACGGGTGTCGTCACCGTGATCGAATCTGCCTGAGCATGGCGGCCGCCCCCGAAGGCTTCGATCTCACGGACCCCGAGATCCAACAGGCCCCCCACGCGTACTACGCCGCGATGCGATCCGATGGGGTCCAGTACCTTCCCGCCAACGACGCGTGGGTGGTCCTGCGGTACGACGACGCGCTCACCGTGTTGCGCGATCCCGCCACCTACTCCTCGCAGCTCGGCACCAATCGGGAACGACCCTCCGAAGCGGCCCAGGCCGAGATCGCCCGGATCGGCGCGCAGGGGCTCACACGACCGAGGACCCTGCTCGACAACGACCCGCCCGACCACACTCGTTACCGCCGGCTGGTCTCGAGGGCGTTCACGCCGCGAAAGATGGCCGCGCTCCGACCGTTCATCGAGTCCGTGGCGGACCGGCTCATCGACGCGTGGGACGACCCGTCCTCGGTCGAGCTGGTCCCTCAGTTCAGCGTCCCACTGCCCGTCCATGTCATCACGCGTGTGCTCGACCTGCCCGCAGAGCGCCACGCGGACTTCCGTCGGTGGACCGATGCCAGGACCGCCACGATCGGCGCGAGTGTCTCCGACGAGCAGCACATCGAGAATGCCCGCATCAGCGTCGAACTCCAGGAGTTCTTCGTCGAGCAGTTCGAGCTGCGTCGAACCGATCCCCGCGACGACCTCCTGACCGAGCTGCTCGAGAGCCACCTGGGTGCCGGCACCGACGGCGCCGACGCTGAGCCGCTCGACATGCCCGCGCTGGTGCGGATCGCGGAGCAGCTCCTCGTGGCCGGCAACGAGACCACCGCGAAGCTGATCACCGAAATGATGCGGCTCATCGCGGTGACCGACGGTGAGTGGGATCGCCTCAAGACCGACCGCGATCGGATCCCCGGTGTCGTCGAGGAGAGCCTACGGATCTCGAGCCCCAATCAGGGGATGTCGCGCCTCGTGACGCGTGACACCACTCTCGCGGGCGTCGACATCCCCGAGGGCGCTCGTGTCGTGGTGATGTTCGCCTCCGCCAATCGCGATGAGGCGCGGTTCGGCTGCCCGAACGAGCTGCGACCCGAACGCGAGCACCTGCACGACCAGATCTCGTTTGGCCACGGCACCCACTACTGCGTCGGCGCGCACCTCGCGGGACTCGAGACGATCATCGCGCTCGAGCGTCTCGTCGCCCGGGTGCGGTCGTACCGGCTGCACGACGACAACACGTTCGAGTACCTGCCGAGCATGACCCTGCGCGGGCTCGAGCGACTCCACATCGCAGCAGTGATGGAGGCCGTTCCGGCCTAACTGAAGCCGACCGTTCGCGCGCCAGCAGGTCTGCGGGGCGCAGCCGTCCGATCGAGACGTCGACGCCGGGCGACCACATCACGTGCGGCACGCCCGTGGCGCTGCGATAGCCGGCTGAGACCACCAACGAGTCGTCGAGCTCGAGCAGCTCGGCGTCGTGCAGCGGCCAGGGCTCATCGGAGATCGGCGACTGGTCGCCGTCGAGGAGCGCGAACGTCGCGAAGAGCGTCATCTGCACCTGCTGAGGGAGCGAGGGCCCAGTACTACGCCGAGGTCGATCTCACGGGTTGAGCCCGGCGACGCTCCGGCCCGAGTTCGGGGCGTGGTTGACCGACGCCCACGACCCGGTGGATCCGGTCGTGCGGCTCGCGCAGCAGGCGGGGGTCGTGCTGCTCCACGGCGGTGGCTTCGACGGGCCGGTGTGGTCGGTGCGGGTGTCGCCGGCCAACCTCGGCGGCGGCGCTCGATGCGTGAACGAGCCGCGGGCGGCGTCGGGTGCGTTTCGCGCCACTACGGTACGTCTCACATCGACGCACCAGGAGTGGAGAACGACATGAGCGCGACCCCCGAGAGCCTGAGCCCCCCGGCTGCCGCGGAGCTCACGTTGACGCCCCCGACCCCGGTCGCGGCGGTTGCTCCCGCCCGGGCGGAGGCCATGGTGCCGATCGACACCGCCGCGCTCCCGGCGCTCGACGCCAAGGTGAGCGAGTACGTCGAGTCGATCGTCGCGCTCGACGTCCATTCGCCCCAGTTCGCGGCCAAGGCCGGCGACGTCCGATCGATGGGCGACGAAGACATCCGCGCCGCGGCCGACACGTCGAACCGTCTGCTCGCCTCACCGGTCCGAGCCATGCAGAAGGGCCCGATGAGCCAGGGGAGCAAGGTGGCGGCGACGCTGCTCGACCTCCGGCGCACGATCGAGGACCTCGACCCGAAGCAGGCGACCGGCGTCAAGAAGCTGCTCGGCATGATCCCGTTCGGCGACAAGCTCGTCGACTACTTCCGTCGCTACGAGAGCGCGCAGTCGCACATCGACGGGATCATCAAGGCGCTCTACGACGGTCAGGACGAGCTCCGGCGCGACAACGCTGCGCTCGAGCAGGAGAAGCTGCACCTCTGGGAGACGATGCAGCGTCTCACCCAGTACATCTACATCGCGCAGCGTCTCGATGCCGCGCTGACCGATCGGATCGCCCAGCACGTCGCGACCGATCCGGCGAAGGCCAAGGCGCTGCGCGACGACGTGCTGTTCTACGTCCGCCAGAAGCATCAGGACCTGCTCACCCAGCAGGCGGTCTCCATCCAGGGGTACCTGGCGATCGATCTCGTGCGCAAGAACAACCTCGAGCTCATCAAGGGTGTCGACCGCGCGACGACCA
>JBBQMI010000193.1:0-4829 GCA_038328825.1 Acidimicrobiia bacterium
GAAGTTGGGCAGCAGCTCCGCCAGCAGCTCCCGGACCAGCGCGAGCGAGCCGGGGTTGGTCGGGTCGATGGTGGTCGGCGGCTCGCGCGGGAACTCACCCTCCGGGGGCGCGAGCGCGAGCGGTCGGTAGCGGTCGTGGACGAGCCACCGGCGCATGTGGCCGAGGCAGTTCTGGTTCGGGACGAGATCGACGTGGCGGGCCCGGCAGAAGGCGTCGAGCTCCCGGATCTCCTCGGCCGTGAACGGGCTCGCGTCGCGCCACACCTCCTCGTGGTCGACGTAGGCGAAGGTGTGCTCGCAGTACAGCTCGACGTGGTTCACCTTCCACGACGCGAGCCGATCGACGAGATCGCGCAACGTGTCGAGGGTCGGGACCTTGTCGCGCGAGCAGTCGATCATCACTCCGCGGACGGCAAGGTCGGGCCAGTCGCGGATGACGCCGACGGGCACATCGCCGAAGGACCGCAGCTGTGCGAGCGTCGCGCGTCCGTAGAACTCGCCTGCGGCATCGGAGGAAGTGATGGTGACCTCGCCGTAGGCACCGATCCGGAGCTCGTACCCCTCGGGCGGAAGCGTCGAGTCGCGGGCGGCTCGCGGTTCCCCCTCGTGGGGAGTGACGATCGCGCCGGTGCGCTCGACGGAGCGGGGTTGCGGCAGGAGGTTCAACGGGGGCAAGGCCATCGGCGAAGGTTGGCACACTTGAACCGGGCCGTCCCAGGGCCGCGACCGTCTCGCCGGGAAGGGCCGGTACCATCGGCAGGAGACGTCACCGCTCGGCGTCGACGGGTCCGGTCGGTGCACGACCAGGTTGGACACGGATGGTTCCGTCCGGCCGTGCCAGTCAGGTTGACCCGATGACCCTCGCCCCGGCCCCCCGGCCCGCTCGTCCCGCGCCCGCCGCCGAGGTCCGACCGAGTCGGGGGAACATCTTCCTCGCCCGCACCGTGACCGTCCTGCTCGTGATCGCGCCGGGCATCGCCCTCGGCGTCGCGATCCCGTTGCTCTGGGGCCACGCGGTGACGCTCCCCGACATCATCCTCGCCGTCGTCCTGTTCTTCGTGACCGGGCACGGCATCGCGATCGGGTTCCACCGTCTGTTCACCCATTCGAGCTTCGTGCCGAACCGCGCGCTGAAGATCGTGCTCGCGTCGATCGGTTCGATGGCGCTCGAGGGTTCGGTGATCGGGTGGGTGGCGAACCACCGTCGGCACCACATGTTCAGCGATCGCGTGGGCGACCCCCACTCGCCGCACCGTTACGGCGCCGGCGCCGGCGCGGCGACACGCGGGTTCCTCTACGCGCACGTCGGCTGGCTGTTCGCCGTCGACACGACGTCGGCCGACCGCTTCGCCCCGGATCTGCTCAGCGACCGTGATCTCGTGGTCGTGAGCCGTCTCTTCCCGCTCTTCGCGGTCGCCTCGCTGGCGGTGCCCTTCGCGATCGGTTGGCTCTGGGCGGGCACACTCGGCGGCGCCGTCACCGCGCTCATCTGGGCCGGCCTGGTGCGCATGATGGTGCTGCACCACGTCACGTGGAGCGTCAACTCCATCTGCCACGTCTTCGGTCGTCAGCCCTTCACCCAGAAGGACCGCAGCACGAACTTCGCGCCCCTCGCCCTGCTCTCGTTCGGCGAGTCGTGGCACAACTTCCACCACGCGCACCCCTCGGCGGCCCGCCACGGTGCCCTGCCGCGCCAGCTCGACACGTCGGCGTCGCTCATCCGGATGTTCGAGCGGTTCGGTTGGGCGACGAAGGTACGCTGGCCGACGGTGGCGCAGCTGGGGCGCGCAACTCCGTAGCCGCGTGCACCGATGCTCGCGAGCCGATGACCACCGCTTACTCCGACTCGTGCACGATCACGCGGTTGCCGCGGTCCCACCGCAGGTACATCCACGCCCAGTTCACGAGCACGAGCACACGGCTGCGGAACCCGATGAGGTAGACGAGGTGGAGACCGAGCCAGCTCAGCCAGCCGAGTGTCCCACCGAAGTGGATGCCACCGGGGATCTCGGCCACCGCCGAGCGCCGACCGATGGTCGCCATCACGCCCTTGTCGACGTACCGGAACCGCTGCCGCCGCTTCCCCTCGGTGTCGCGCCGGATCGAGCGCGCCGCGTGACGCGCCCCTTGCATCGCGACCGGTGCGAGTTGGGGGAGGACGTTGCCCCGGCGGTCGTGCGACGCCGCGATGTCGCCGACCACGAACACCTCGGGGTGATCGGGGAGCGAGAGGTCGTCGGCCACCGGCACGCGCCCGCTGCGATCGAGGTCGAGCACGAGGGCCGCGCCGAGCGGGTTCGCCTTCACCCCCGCGGCCCACACGACGAGCTGGGTGGGGATCACGGTGCCGTCGGCGAGGGTGACCTTGTCGGCCTCGACCGACGCGATGCCCACCCCGAGCCGGACGTCGACCCCGCGCATGCGCAGCTCCCGACGGGCTTCGTCCTGTGAGTCGGTGTGGAAGCCGTGGAGGAGGTGGTCCGACTGCTCGACGAGCACGACCCGGGCGCGGCGCACGTCGAGCGTCTTGAAGTCGCGGGCGAGGACCTTGGTGAACAGCTCGGCCATCGCGCCGGCGAGCTCCACTCCCGTCGGACCGCCGCCGGCGACGACGACCGTGAGGGTGCCGTCGTCGACGCGCGCCGGGTTCGAGTTGGCTTCCTCGAACCGTTCGAGCACGGTGGTCCGCACCGCGATCGCGTTCGCGACGCTCTTCAACGGGATCGCGTGCTCGGCGACGCCGGGGATGCCGAAGTCGGAGCTGACCGCGCCGGCTGAGACGATCAACGAGTCGTAGGGGAGCGGGGGTCCGTCGTCGATGACGACGCGCCGGGCATCGAAGTCGACGCCGGTGACGCGCGACTGGCGGACGTCGACGTTGGCGTCACGCTGGAAGATCCCTCGCACGTTCTGGGCGATGTCGTCGGGCGAGAGGCCCGCGGTGGCGACCTGGTACAGCAGCGGAGAGAAGCCGTGGTAGTTGTGCTTGTCGACGATGGTCACGTCGAGGTCGGTGCCCGCGAGCTCCTTGGCCGCGGCCAGGCCCCCGAACCCGGCGCCAACGATCACGACCCGATGTCGGTCCATGTCGCGACGATACGCGCCGCGGTGCTCAGGCCGCGAGCGACTGCACCGCGCCGGCGAGACCGTCTTCCCAGACCCAGTCCTTCTCGAAGTGTCGGTTCAGGTCGGTCATCACGTCGTACTGCCACCAGAAGGCGTAGAAGCCACACGTCACGAGCAGGACGATGACGCGAGCGACGTAGTTGTGCGCGTGGTGCAGCGTGGCCGGATCGGGCGACGGGACCGGTGCCCCGAGGCGGGAGTACACGATCGACAGCTCGTGCTCGGCTCCGCCCTGCTCGTAGTCGTGCTTGACGAGATCGCTGTCGAGGAGGATGTACACGATGATCTGGACGATCCCGCTCGCGACCACCGCGAGCACCGTCCAGATGACCGGGTCTCGGAACTCGCCCGTCATCCGGCGCATGGCCGCCAGGTGCGCGGCGATGCGCTCGAAGTTCGGGCGGAGCTCGTCCTGGAGACCGCGGGTCCCGGCCTGTTCCCACGCGAACGTCGTCGCGGCGTCGAGCTCCTCGAGTCGCCGGACGTTGTGGTCACGCGATCGGCGGACGAGTTGGTACACGACGTAGATCCCGTAGATGCCGCACGTGAGCAGCGACCAACCGAGCGCGGTCCAGAAGCTGAAGACGTAGTCGGTCTCGGCCCGACGCTCGTACGCGGCCCGGACCCGGTCGACCGGGGCCACGACCGGCGCGAACGCGGGGGAGGGTGCGCCGGGGACCACGACGGGTGACGGAGCCGCGGGCGGGGGACCCGCGTCGACGGGCGCGACAACGGGTGCGGCGGCGGCTGCGTCGGTCGGTGCGTCGACCGCGTCGACCGCGTCGACCGCGTCGACCGCGTCCTCGGTGGGCTCTTCGGGGGGTTCGGGCGGCGGGGGCTGGGTCATGCCGAGACCCTACCGACGTGCCGACCCGCTGACACGCAGGCGGTGGGAACGACCGCGTTGCCTCCCCGACCCTCGCGGGGGATCATGCGGGGATGAACGACCAGGAAACCTTCACCCCCCAGCCCGAGGACCGGTTCACGTTCGGCCTCTGGACCGTCGGCAACCGGGGTCGGGATCCGTTCGGCCACGAGACCCGCCCGCCGCTCGACCCGGTCGAGTCGGTGCACCGGTTGGCCGAGCTCGGCGCCTACGGCGTCGCGTTCCACGACGACGACCTCATCCCGCCGGGCTCCTCGGTGGCCGAGCGCGAGGCGATCCTCAAGCGGTTCCGCACCGCGCTCGACGACACGGGGATGCGCGTCCCCATGGCCACGACCAACCTCTTCTCCCAACCCGTCTTCAAGGAGGGCGCGTTCACCGCGAACGACCCGACGGTGCGGCGGTACGCGTTGCGCAAGACGATCGACGCGATCGACCTCGGCGCCGAGCTCGGCGCGCAGACCTACGTGCTCTGGGGCGGGCGCGAGGGGGTCGAGTGCGACGCGGCCAAAGACGTTCCCGCGGCGCTCGACTGCTACGCCGAGGCGGTGAACGCGATCTGCGAGTACATCCGCGACCGTGGCTACGAGATCGAGGTCGCGATCGAGCCCAAGCCCAACGAGCCGCGCGGTGATCTCTTCCTCCCGACCGTCGGCCACGCGCTCGCGTTCATCAACGAGCTCGACCACCCCGACATGGTCGGGCTCAACCCCGAGTTCGCGCACGAGACGATGTCGGGCCTGAGCTTCCACCACGCGGTCGCGCAGACGCTCTGGCACGACAAGCTCTTCCACATCGACCTGAACGCGCAGCGGAT
>JBBQMI010000194.1:0-4816 GCA_038328825.1 Acidimicrobiia bacterium
GGGACTCATCGTCGGGTTCCTCATCGTGGGGTTGGTGGTGGTCGTCGCCGCGGCGTTGGTCGTGCGCGAGGCCGGGCGATTGCGCGCGGAGCCGCCGCCCGCGGTGTTCGACATCGACGAGGCGTTCGACTGGGTGGTGCAACACGTGCCCGACATCGTCGCCGCGACACTCACGCCGGATGACGTCCGGCGGATCCTCGGTTTCCAGCTCGAGTACTTCCAGCGCAAGGGCGTGTCGGTGAACGGTTCGACCCCTCACCCACGGGCGCCGGTCGTGGTCGGGGGAGCCGAGACCGTCGACTACATCCTCGAGCGGGCGGCGGCGACGGGCGAGGCGTATCTCCCCGAGCAGGTCCACGCCGTGGTGGAGACACAGCTGACGTACCTCCGGGCCATCGGAGCTGTCGGAGGTCCCGCGGGACCCGACGATCCGCGACCCGAGAGCCCGGCACCCGGATATCCGCCCGACGATGCTTGACCCGCGTGATATCTCTGGTGGACCAGGGAAAGGAGGTGGTCCATCACATGCATGATCAACATGGGACCCTGGAGGTGCGCGGCCGCTAGGCCGGTAGCTCGCTGGACCGCCAAGCGGAGATCCCTCCGCTGCGCCGCCGTCGAACGGGTCGGGAGTTGGTCCCACCCGAGCCTTCCCGGACGACGGACACAACCAGCAAGGACTCGATCGGAGGGTCGCCCCGTGCGGCCCTCCGATCGCGTCCGCTTGTACGATCCTGCGCAGCGAACGGGCTCGGCGACCGGAGTCGACGTCGGCCCGACGAGTGAGCGGAGCAATCGAAGATGGCGGAACGACCGATCAAGTTCGAGGAGCACCGCTTCATCGGCGACAAGCGCAACCAGCGCGTCTACGACCTCGACGATCCCGACCTCGCGCAGGACGTGATCGACGAGCTCATGGCCGCGGAGACGTTCATCTGCTTCGGTCCCGACACCCTCGACGAGGCCCGCAACCGCTGCTACCACCCGGCCTGAACCCGCCCGGGTCAGTCGGGGGTCTGGAGTCCGTCCGGGAGCGCTTCGCGGAGACCTTTCAGGCGCGCGGCGAACGCCACGTCGGAGAGCGCGGGTTCGCTCGGCACCGTGGTCGGGTCGGCGGGCAGGCCGTCGAGGGTGACCCACGACGTGCACCCACCGTAGGCGTCGCGGTACGGGACGGTGATCGGCTCCGCAAGTCGGTGGACGCGCAGTGCGAGCACCCACAACGGGTCGCGCTGCTTCCACTTGAGGCGCGACGTCGCGTACTCGCTGGTCCAGATGAACCGACTGTCGATCGCGTCGAGCTCGGAAGGATCGGTCAACGTGGCCACGCCCACGACGTCGGCCCAGCCGGCCACGGTGATCGCGCGATCCGCGGGTTCCGTGGTGTCGACCCAGTGGCGGTAGGCCGCCTTCACCAGGTCGGGCTCCTGGTGCACGAACGTGGGGTAGAGCCACAGCCGGGTCGATTCGAGTCCGAAGTGGCGGTGCTCCTCGCTGATGCCGCCCTTGCGGACGTCGATGATCTGCTCGCCGGCGAGGAGCGCGTGGACGATCGCGGCCCATTCCTTGAACGCGGGAACCGGGCCGGCAGGCGATCGGGGGACCCGAGGCGGAGCGGGTGTCGTCACGCTGACAGGATACGCGCCGTGGACGCAACGTTCGATTCCGACGGATGTCAGATCGCCTCGTACTTCACCCGCCCTCCCGGGACGTCACGCGTGCCCGGTGTGGTGCTGTGCCACGGGTTCCCCGCAGGGCCGCGCGGCTCGGTCACCTCGGGTCTCACGTACCCCGAGCTCGCGGACCGGCTCGCGCGCGACGCCGGGTGGGCGGTGTTGACGTTCAACTTCCGCGGTACCGGCACCTCGAGCGGCGACTTCTCGATCGAGGGTTGGCTCGCCGACCAGCGCGCCGCGATCGATCTGATGGAGTCGCGCGACGACGTCGTCGGTACGTGGATCGTCGGTTCGAGCCTCGGTGGCGCGCTCGCGGTGCAGACCGCGGCGACCGACGATCGCATCCGAGGCGTCGCCACGCTCGCGGCGCCTGCGGTGCTCCGCGACTGGGCGCGCGACCCGGCCCGCTTCCTGGAGCACGCGCGGAGCCTGGGCGTGTTCCGTACGCCGGGGTTCCCGCCGAGCCCGTCGGCATGGATCCGCACGATCGCGGAGTTCGACGCCGCGGCCATGGCGGTGAAGCTCCCGCCCCGACCGTTCCTCGTGCTCCACGGTTCGGCCGACGACGTCGTTCCCGTCGGTGACGCCCGCCTGCTCGCCGAGGCGGCACGTGGATCGTCGGAGCTGCGGATCGTGCACGCCGCTGGTCACGGCCTCCGTCACGACCCCCGCGCCATCGCCGCTCTCCTCGGCTGGCTCGACCGGCAATATCTCTAGGTCATCGTGACGGTCGAATCCGCCACGCCGGCTCGATCGCCCACCTGCGCGTGCCCTTCGGTTGGTGTCCGCCGGCTTCGCTGCTTCTCCTAGGCAAGCGCGGCGCGGGCGTTGTCGAGGACGTCGGCGAGGGTGGTCGCGAGGTCGTACTCCTGCTGCCAGCCGGTTGCCGCGACCAGACGGCGGTTGTCGCCGACGAGGCGGGGGACCTCGACGGGGCGCACGAGATCGGGATCGACCACCAGACGGATCTCGTGTCGGGCCTGGTCGAGGAGCCCCGCCGCGATCTCCGACACCGCGACTCCGTGGCCGGAGCACACGTTGTAGACCTCCCCGGGCTCACCGTGTTCCACGAGGAGGCGGTAGGCGCGCACGACGTCGCGCACGTCGGTGATGTCGCGGACCGCGTCGAGCGATCCCACCGGGATCTCCTTCGACCCCTCCTGCTCGGCGCGCGCGATCCGCGCTGCCAGTGCGGGCACCAGGAACCGGGGCTCCTGGCCCGGGCCGGTGTGGTTGAACGGCCGGGCGCGGATAGCGCCGAGTCGGTCGCCGAGGAACGACTGCAGGGCGAGGAAGTCGCCCGCGACCTTGCTCGCGCCGTACGGGGTGACCGGTCGCAGCGGTGCATCCTCGGAGAGCGGCAGGTCGGCTGGGTCGACGCTGCCGTACTCCTCGGCGCTGCCGATCACGAGCACGCGGTCGACGCCGAGGTCGGCGCACGTGCGGAGCACGTTGAGCGTGCCCTCGGCGTTCACCCGGAACGAGAGTGCCGGCGAGCTCCACGACTCGCCCACATGGCTCAGTGCGGCGAGGTGGTACACCGCGTCGGGCTCGGCCCGCTCCAGCGCGGCACGGACGGAATCGGGCTCGGTGACGTCGAACGGCTCGGGACCACGGCGATCGAGCGCGACGACCGAGTCGCCGCACGCTTCGAGGTGGGCGGTGAGATGCGGGCCGACGAATCCACGAGCGCCGGTGACGACGGCCCTCACGCGCCCGCTTCCGCCCGCCGACCGGCGGCGTGCCGGTAGGCCTCGAGGTGGACGGCCGCGGAGGCGTCCCAGGTGTAGTCGGCCGCGCGCGCCGGGCCGCGCAGCGCGAGATCGATGCGCGCGTGGGGATCGGCGAGCAGCCAGTCGAGAGCTGCAGCGAGCGCGTCGACGTCGCCCGGCGGCACCAGCAGGGCCGCGTCGCCGACGACCTCCTCCACGGCGGAGCCCGTCGTGCTCACGAGGGCTGCTCCACACGCCAGCGCTTCGAGAGCCGGGAGACCGAATCCCTCGGTCAGCGAGGGGTACGCCACGATCTCCGCGTTGCGCAGCAACGCGGGCACGGTGCAGCCTGGGACGTATCCGGGTCGGAGGATCCGGCTCGAGACGCCGCTCGTCGCGACCGCGTCGCGAACGGCGCGCGCACCCCACCCGTCGCCGCCCGCGAGCACGAGGCGCAAATTCGGCCGATCGGCCGAGACGCGCGCGAACGCCTCCACGAGCGCGGGCACGTTCTTGCGCGGTTCGAGGAGCCCGACGAACGCCACGTAGGGAGACCGCACGCCGATCGCCCGGAGTCGCTCGGCATCGTCGGCGTCCGCATCGGTGCGGAAACGGTCGTGGTCGACGCCGTGGGGGGCGACGTACACGGGTGCGACCGGATCGAAGCGGTCGCGCACGCCCGACGCGGTGAACGCGCTGACCGCCACGATCGCACTCGCGTTCCGGACCGCCGGAGGGATCACCCGTTGGAAGTACGCGACCTTCGTGCGCTCGTGCCACTCGGGATGGTCGAAGAAGGTGAGGTCGTGCACGGTGACGACACTGGGGACCGCCGCGCGGAGTGGCCGGGTGTAGTGGGGACCGTGCCAGACCTCGATGCCCAACTCGGTGGCCAGCCGGGGACCCCGGACCTGCTCCCAGACGAGTCGCGCCGGACGCTGCGTCGGTGCCACCGCGTGCACGGTCGCGCCCGGCGCGAGGTCGACCCAACGGTCGGGGTCGTTGCCCCGTGCGAGCAGCGAGAGCTCGACCTCGCCGGATCGATCGAGGGCGGAGACGAGCTCGACGATGTACTTCCCGGCACCGACGGGTTGGTGGGGGACGGACGAGACGTCGACGAGCACGCGCACCGACGGAGCCTACGTGTGGGCGGGGGACCCGGCTCGACGCGCGGCCTCGTCGTAGGCGGCGCGGTGGTGCTCGGCCGACGACGACCACGTGAAGCGCGCGGCACGCGCGTGGCCCAGTTCGACGAGTCGCTTCCGGGCGTCGGGGTCGACGAGCAGCCGCGTGAGGCCGTCGACCCAGTCGTCGACGTCGCCGGGCGCAACGAGGACCCCGGCGTCGCCGACGACCTCCGGGAGGCTCGCGGCGTCGGCTGCGATCACGGCACAACCGCGGGCCATCGCCTCCAGGACGGGGAGACCG
>JBBQMI010000195.1:0-4815 GCA_038328825.1 Acidimicrobiia bacterium
CCAGGCCGTCGGTGCCGGCGAGCTCCACCGCGAGGGCCATGACGTGCTGGCCGTGCTCGTCGGCGAGGGCCTTGCGGACCGACACCTCGGGCCCAGGTTCGAGTCCGCGTACGCGGGCCGACACCGTGCGCAGCCGGATGAGGCGCAGCACCTCCTGCTCGATGTAGAGCGACGCGAGCTTCTGGCGGAGGATCGCGTCGGCGACGCCACCCTCGGCGCGCACGAGGTCGAGCAGGTCGTCGGCGGTGGGGCCGATGCCCCAGAGCGCACCCTCGCCCGACAAGGACACGCGTTCGTTGCCGAGCGTGACCTTCGCGAGGCGCCAACCGTCGTGCTCGTCGCCCACGAGGTTCGCAGCCGGGATGCGCACGTCGTCGAGGAACACCTCGTTGAACATGGCCTCGCCGTCCATCTGGCGGATCGGCTTCGTCGTGATCCCGGCCGACGCCATGTCGATCACGAAGTAGCTGATCCCCTTGTGGGGTTCGGCGTCGGGGTCGGTGCGGGCGAGGAGGATCCCGTAGCGCGAGATGTGGGCGAGCGTCGTCCAGATCTTCTGGCCGCTCACGACGTACTCGTCGCCGTCTCGCACCGCGCGGGTCGTGAGCGACGCGAGATCGCTCCCCGAGCCGGGCTCGCTGAAGAGCTGACACCAGATCTCGGAGCCGTCGAGGAGTCCCGGGAGGTAGCGGTCGTGCTGCTCGG
The DNA here is from genome assembly GCA_038328825.1 of Acidimicrobiia bacterium. GTDB lineage: Bacteria > Actinomycetota > Acidimicrobiia > IMCC26256 > JANYLB01 > JANYLB01. The sequence goes on from JBBQMI010000195.1 coordinate 706, forward strand.
GCGTCCCCGCGACGAGCAGCGTCGGCCCGGCCCACCCGATGCCGATCGGGTTGATCGGCTTCGGCGCCCGGGCAGCGCGGAGCTCCGCGTCGATCACCAGCTGCTCGACCGGCGACGCGGCGAGGCCCCAGGGCTTCGGCCAGTGGGGTGCGACGTAGCCGGCCGCGGCCATGGTCCGGTTCCAGTCGGCCGGCCAGCGCCCGTCGGGATCCCGGTGTGACGCGAGGAAGGACCGGGTCGCCTCGGTGGCCGCCCGGGCCTCCTCGAGGGCGGTGTCCGGGAGAAGTTCCGTGACGTCGATGCGCATCCGGGGCACGATAGGAGAAATGGCCTCATCCGATACTCCGGCTGGTTCCGAAGACGACGCAGTGTTCGGAAGTGATGTGAGGGAATCGAGCGACGCCAAGCTCGTCCTCGCCATCGCGCGGTACCGCCAAGAGGCTCTGGCCGAGGCGTATCGACGCCACGGCGGGGCGTGCTTCGGCCTCGCGCAACGGCTCGCGGGTGATCGCTCGTTTGCCGAGGAGGTCGTACAGGAGGTGTTCCTCCGACTCTGGAACCAGCCCGACAAGTTCGACCCGGATCGCGGCACGCTGCGCTCGTACCTCCTGGCCCAGACCCACGGCCGCAGCGTCGACCTCGTCCGGTCGGAGTCGGCCCGACGCCGCCGGGAGGAACGAGAAGCGCGAATGAACGCGGAGTCGGGCTACGACCTCGAGCGCGAGGTCTGGGATCTGACGCTCGCGGAGCACGTGCGCGAAGCCGTCTCGAAGTTGGCCGAGGGCGAGCGCGCCGCGATCGAGCTCGCGTACTTCGGCGGCCACACCTACCGCGAGGTCGCGCGCATCCTCGATCAACCGGAAGGCACCATCAAGAGCCGGATCCGGAGCGGATTGACCCGGCTGCGTTCGGAACTGGAAACGTCGGAGGCGATGGGACGTGGCTGAGCTCCAGCGCGAAGAGCTGCACGCCCTTCTCGGCGCGTACGCGCTCGACGCCGTCGACGCCGATGAACGCGATCAGATCGAGCGCTACGTCGAGACCGACCCGCGCTCCCGCGCCGAGGTCGAGTCGTTCCGCGAAGTCGCGTCGATGTTGGCCATGTCGGGGGCGGATGCACCGTCGGGGATCTGGGACCGCATCGTCGGCGAGATCGACGGCGAACAACACGACCTCGGTTCGAGCGACGTCGCGCCCCCCCTGCTCGCCACGCCGATCTTCGAGCGCAAGCAGGCGCGCGAGTCGGCCCGCCGTTCCGTCGGATGGCGTTGGGTGGGCGTCGCCGCGGGTGTGGCCGCGACCCTGATCGCGGTTCTGGCGGTGCAGGTGCTGCGTCAGAATGACCGGATCGACCGTCTCGACGTCGCCACCAGCGGCGAATCCGTGCGGCGCGGCGCGGAGGCCGCGAGCACCGCGCCCGGGAGCCACACGGTGAGTCTCACCGCCGACAGCGGCGCCGAGTTGGCCAGCATCGTGCTGCGGCCCGACGGCACCGGCTACTTCGTCTCGAAGGGGTTGGACGCCGCTCCCGCCGGCGAGGTGTACCAACTCTGGGCGCTCGTGGGCGACCGTGAGAAGCCCGAGGCGATCTCGGCGGGCGTGCTCGGGAAGGACCCGGGAGTCGCGGGCTTCCGTTTCTCTGCACCGGTCAACGGGTTCGCCGTGACCCGGGAGCGGGCACCGGGCGTGATCTCGTCGCTGCAGAAGCCCGAGCTCACCGGTGTCGTTCCCGCCTGACCCCGCGCGACCATGGGCCCGTGCCCGCATCGCCCTTCGGGGTCTACGTCCACGTGCCGTTCTGCGTGCACCGATGTCACTACTGCGACTTCGCGACGTGGACCGATCGCGGCGACCTGATCGACGCGTACGTCGACGCGTGCGTCACCGACCTCGAGCGGCAGTTCGCCGACGGCCTGCGCCCGCCCACGAGCGTGTTCTTCGGCGGTGGAACGCCCTCGCTGCTCGAACCGGCCGCGCTGGCGCGGATCATCGCCGCCATCCCCGCGGCGCCCGGCGCGGAGATCACCGTCGAGTGCAACCCCGACTCCGTCGATCCGGCCAAGCTCGACGGCTACCGCGCCGCGGGCGCCAACCGCCTGTCGCTGGGCGTGCAGTCGTTGGTGCCGTCGGTGTTGGCGGCTCTCGGCCGGACCCACGATCCCGACAACGTCGTGAAGGCGATGGCCTGGGCGCGCGCCGCCGGCTTCGCCCGACTCAACGTCGACGTGATCTACGGCGCCGCCGGTGAGACGACCGACGAGTGGCGCCGCACCGTCGGCGGCGTCGTCGACCTCGGACCGGATCACATCAGCGCATACGCGCTGACCGTGGTGCCGTCGACGCCGCTCGGCCGACTGATCGCCGCCGGCACCACGCCGGCTCCCGACGACGACGATCAGGCCACGAAGTACGAGGTCGCCGACGACGCGTTCACCGCGGCCGGCTTCGACTGGTACGAGATCTCCAACTGGGCCCGACCGGGTCAGCAGTGCCGGCACAACCTCCTCTCCTGGGACCAGGGCGACTACCTCGCGATCGGCTGCGCGGCGCACGGCCACCGCGGCGGCGAACGCTGGTGGAACGTGCGGACTCCCGAGCGTTACATCGAGGCTGTGGGCGCGGGGGAGTCGGTCCGAGCGGGCGCGGAGCACCTCGACGACGCGACCCGGGCCGAGGAGGCGTTCGGCCTCCGCCTCCGGACGCGCGCGGGCGCCGTCGTCGCCGCGGCGGCGCTCCCGGCCTCGGGCGACCTCGCCACCGCCGGGATCCTCGAACGGATCGATCCGATCGATACCAACGCCGACGGGGCGAGCCCGGATGGAACCCGGGTCGTGCTGACTCGGGCCGGCCGACTCCTCGGCGACGACGTCACCGCCCGACTCCTGCTGGCCGGTGCCGTCGGGCCGACCGGTGCCGTCGCGTCCAACCGCGGCGCCCCGCCGACCCCGACCGAGCTGGCACTCGGTAGGCTTGAGTGCTAGCTCCGGACGCCCCGGAGCCCGCGTTCCGGTCGTGGTGGACGAACCACCCGACCGGGCAGGGGACCGCAGCATGACACCCGACACCACAACTCCCGCTGGCAGCGCCCGAACACCTGAGAGCAGCGCCGGAACACCTGCAGGCGGCGCCGGCGACGAGGGGCAGGCCCGGCCGCCCCTCGACGAGCGGCGGGCCCGCGTGCTCCGGGCCGTGGTGGAGGAGTACGTCACCACCGCGCAACCCGTCGGGTCCCAGACGATCGCCACCTCGCGCGACCTCGGCGTGTCGAGCGCCACGGTCCGCAACGACATGACCGTGCTCGAGCGCGAGGGCTATCTCGTGCAACCCCACACGTCGGCCGGGCGCATCCCGACCGACCGGGGCTACCGCTTCTTCGTCGACCACTTCGAACGCGCGCCCGGCCTGCCGCCGGCCCAACAGCGCACGGTGTCCGACTTCTTCACCACCGCGCACCTCGCGCTCGAGGACCTCCTCCACGAGACGAGCCAGCTCCTCGCCAACCTCACCCACCACGCCTCGGTCGTCGTCGGACCCGCGTCCGACGCCGCGGTCCTGCGCAACGTGCAGCTCGTGTCGCTCCAGCCCGGACTCGCGCTCGTCGTCGCGGTGCTGTCGAACGGAGCCGTCGAGAAGGAGGTCCTCCACCTCGAGGGCGAGCCGACCGAAGACGAGCTCGCGCGCGCCGGTGCCACGCTCAACGCGCGGCTCCAGGGCTCGACGCTCGCGAACCTCCCCACGTCCGACACCACCGGCGAACCCGTCGTCGACCGCTGCATGCTCGCGGCGCGCGATGCGCTCGCAGCGCGCGTCACCGGCCTCGAGCCGCTCTACGTGAGCGGCGCGAGTCGGATCGCGATGGAGCAGGGTTCCTACGGCACTGCCGACGGTGCCGCCCGGCTCCTCGAGCTGCTCGAGCACCAGGTCGTGGTCGTGTCGCTCGTCCGCGGGCTCCTCGATCACGGGCTCATCGTCCGCATCGGTCAGGAGAACGAGCGCGAGGAGCTGCGCGACTGCTCCCTCGTGCTCGCGCCGTACGTCGTCGAGGGTGAGGTCGCCGGTTCCATCGGCGTCCTCGGCCCGACCCGGATGGACTACGGCCGGGCGCTGGCC
>JBBQMI010000196.1:0-4803 GCA_038328825.1 Acidimicrobiia bacterium
AGATCGTCACCGCGTCGGTCGACGACGTGATCGCGCGCTGCTTCTCGACGTCGGGATCGACGCCCCACCTCTTCGGTACCCGCCGGGGCGCGTTCGAACGGGACCTGACTGCCCTGCTCGAGGGGGCGTCGGAGTCGGGTCGGTTCGCCGAACGGGTCCGCGATGCCGAGCTCGTCATCTGGCGGAAGTCCGGTTCGGTCTGACTCCCCGTTCCGGACCGGGGTCGCGTTGCTAGGGCAGCACGGTGAACAGCTCGATGACGGTCTCCTCGGGCGGCGTCGCGAAGCCGCCGGCGATTCCTGCCTGCATCTTCGGCATGAGCGTCCCGTCACGGAACTTCTCCCAACTCTCCTGGGAGTCGTGCACGGCCACGATCGTGTAGCCGCCCTCCGACGCGCCGGCCGCGTGGTAGATCTGGCCCGCGGGCAGGCTATTCAGATCGCCGTGCACGGCGGTCACCGTCGCCACGTACTGCTCCTGGGTTCCGCCGGGAAAGAAGTGCACGAGTCCGTACGCCACAGTGATGCTCCTTTGAGTTCGGATCCGACCCGGTTGCGAACGTAACCGGGCGAACGACAGCCGTCCAGGGCGGCGTGGGCGGTTGTTCCCGGCCGGGATCAGCTCCGTCGAGCGGATCTCGTCGGGTCGAGGACCTCGCGCAACGCTTCGAGCTGAGCGGGCGACCACCGCTCGTGCAACGCGGCGCGCGCCACTTCGTCGGCCGTCGCGCCGGCGTCGACCGCGAGCGTCGCGCCCGCTTCCGTGAGTCGCACGGTCGACCGCCGGGCATCGTCCTCGTGGCGCTCGCGGACGATGACGCCGATCCGTTCGAGGGGGCCGAGCCGCCGCACGACCGAGGCGGGTGTCGCGCCGCGAGCCGCCGCGAGCGTCGTCACGGGGAGCACACCATCGGGCGCGGCGTGGAGCTCGAGGAGCAGACCGAGATCGTCGAACCCGACACCGTGCCAGGAGCCGAGCGCCCGCTCGATGCGGGTCGCGAGCTCGGCGCTCGCCCGGGCGAGGTCGAACACGGTCGTGAGATCGTCGGGCACCGACGCAACGCTACCCAGCAAGCGCCGACCTGACGTCACCGTCAGTAATAGGCTCCCGCGCCGATGCCCTCGGACCTGCGTTTCCTCATTCCTACCGAGTACGAGGTGGTGGCCACGGCGGCCGAACGGCTGATCCCGGCCACCCGTTCGGATTCCGGCGCGGCCCATCCCGGTGCCCGGGCCGGCGGCGCGGCCGACTACATCGACCGGCTCCTCGGCGCGTTCGAGGTCGATCCGCCACTCGTCTACGCCGGTGGTCCGTTCTCCGGTCGCGCCGGCGGTGCCGCGTCGTTCGCGGAGTTCACGTCGCTCAGTCCGCTCGAGGAGCTCGCCTGGCGCACCCGCATCGAGGGATCGCAGGGCATCACGGCGCGTGAGTTCAACGGGCCGGTCGTCGGGTGGCAGGAGCGGTACCGCGCCGGGATCCACGCGCTGGGCGACGACTTCCTCGCGATCGACGGCGACGAACAGGACCGCCGGATCGCCGCGCAACCCGAGTTCCGCGACCTTCTGTACCAACACGCGTGCGAGGGCCTCTACGGCGCACCTGAGTACGGCGGGAACCCCGACGGATCCGTCTGGCAGGCGATCGAGTTCCCCGGCGACGTGCAACCGCGCGGCTACACCGACGACGAGGTGACGCGTGCCTGACTGCGACGTGGTGATCGTCGGTACCGGTCCGGCCGGTGCGACCGCGGCCGAGGTGCTCACCGCCGCGGGCTGGTCGGTGATCATGCTCGAGAAGGGTCGCAACCACCTCCTCTCGCTCGACGCGCCGTTCGATCCGCTCGGTCACGTGTCGAACGACGAGATCAAGTTCCTGCGTCGCCACTACCTCGGCCCGGATCCGTTCCTCGAACCCCGCGCGTTCCGCCGCCGCGAGTCCGACGGTGACCGGCTCTTCTCCGGTGAGGTCAACAACCTCCCGTCCACGGTCGGCGGCGGTGGCTTCCATGCCGACGGCAAGCTCCCGCGCTTCCGAGAGATCGACTTCCACGCGCGCTCCGAGCTCGGACCGATCGACGGCGCCGAGCTCGTCGACTGGCCGTTCGGTTACGACGAGCTCGAGCCGTACTACGCGGCCGCCGAACGTGCGGTCGGCGTCGCCGGTGACCACACCGCGAACCCCTTCGCGTCGTGGCGCGCAGATCCGTATCCGATGCCGCCGGGCCCCGACATGTACTGCGCGGTGCTCACGAGCGACGCCGCGACCCGTCTCGGCTATCACCCGTACCGCGCGCCCACCGGCGTGAACAGCGAGGTGTACGACGGCCGGCCCCCTTGCAACAACTGCGGGTTCTGCGGCTTCTTCGGCTGCCCGATCGACGCCAAGGGCGATCCGGTCGCGCCTCTCCGCCACGCGTTGCGGACCGGGAAGTGCGAGGTCCGCACCGAATCGATCGTGCAGGACGTGCTCCTCGACGCGACGGGCACGCGCGCTCGGGGTGTCCGCTACCTCGACTCCGATCTGGTCGAGCACGAGGTGTCGGCCCGCCACGTGATCCTCGCCGGCGGCGCGTTCGAGACGCCGCGACTGCTGTTGCGCACCGGACTCGGGAACCCCGACGTGGTCGGCCGCCACCTCATGTTCCACTTCCAGACGCTCGTGCTCGGGATCTTCCCGTTCCGGCTCCACGGCCACAGGGGCCGGGCGGTCACGCACCTCATGGACGACCCGATGGTGCCCGACGACGACGCCCGCGCCGCGGCGCGCGACGCCGGTCTCCCCTACTTCAGGGGCGGGATCGTGGAGCACGGAGCGGCCGGGCATCCGGTGATGGAGGGGATGCACCTCCCCCACGGGTCGACGCACTCGCAGATGATGCTCGAGTCGATGACGCGCGACCGCATGGCCGTGTTCACCATGCAGGGCGAGGACCTGCCCGTCTCGTCGAACCGCATCGACCTCGACCCGAAGGTGCGCGACGTGTACGGCTTGCCCGCCGGGCGCGTCACCTACACACCACACCGCCACGAGCTCGTCTGCGCCGAGCACTGGGCGCCGCGCCTCGAGGCCGTGATGCGCGTGGCCGGCGCCGAGCACACGTTCTGGGTGACGTCGCCACCGATCGAAGGTTCGGACGCCGACCGCCCCGGATTCATCGCGCCGATCTCGCGCCACATCATCGGCAGCGCCCGCATGGGCGAGGACCCGGCCACGAGCGTGTTCGACCCGTGGCAGCGGTTGCGCGGCGTGGACAACGTGATCTGCACCGATTCCTCGGTGTTCCCGACGTCGACCGGTTACGGCCCCACGCTCACGATCGTCGCGCTCGCGATCCGCGCCGCACGCGCCCTCGCCGGCCTCGACCCGCTCCGCTCGACCCGCCCCCCGGCCTAGTCGTCCTTCTTGGCGAAGGCGCCCTTCAGCTTGTCGCCGGCGTACTTGATCTTGTCACCCGCGGTGTCGCCCGCCTCGGCGAACGTCTCGTTGAGCGCTTCACCCATCGAGTTCAGCGCGCCCTTGAGGCCGTCGCGGACCTCGGGGTCCTTGACCGCGCCGCTCACCGACGAGACCGCCTGGTCGATGGCCCGACCGAGGGTGTTCAACGCATCGGTCACCGCAGCGTGGTCGACGTCGTCGGGCTGAGCGTCCGACGGCTCGCCGGCTGCGCGCTTGCCGTGCTCCTTCAACTTGTCGCCGACCGCCGCGAAGTGCAGCCCGACCTTCGTCCACGCTTGCTTGCCCTCATCACTCATCTCGATCGCTCCGCTCGCTGGTCATCTCGGTCGAGCGCGTCCGGTGGCCGCTCGCTGCACACTGGCCATGTTCGCGCGTCAGACGAGGAATCGCTCGTCGACCTCACCGGCGTCGTGGCGCGGGCCGCTCGCACCGCGCCCCGAACCCGCCGTCACCAGAGTCACGAGGGTGAGCGCGACCGCGACGACGAGGACGACCACACCCGCGCCGCGAACGGTGCCCGCAATGGATCCCGCGTCCTGCAAACGGTTGAGGTGCTCCGGGCCGAGGACCGTGGCCCAGTCGTGCTCGCCGCCGATGAGCTGGAGCTGCTGGAACGGTGCGTCGGCGATGTAGACGGCGGCCTCCTGGAAGTTGCTCGCGGCCCAGGCCAGACACGCCGCGGCCGCGAGCCGGTCGCGCCGCCAGGCGAGGAAGTAGACAGCCAGGCCGACCGGCACCGCGCACTGCATCACCGAACCCGCCGACGCGGTCACGACCGTCCCCACGACCGGCACCAGGTAAGAGACGAGGTGGCCGAGCTCGTGGAACCCCAGGTTCACGAACCCGAGCAGCGGTATCCGCTCGTCACGCCCGAATGCCCACCACCCCACGAACCCGCACCACGCGAGACACACGCCCACCTGCCAGGGCCGCGCCGGCTTCCATCTCTGATCGCTCCGCTCGCTCGTCGACGACGGATCGGTCGAGTGCGGGCCCGCTCGCTCCACCCACCCCCATCGGCCACTGGGGCCGCGGAGTGAAGTCAGGCGGGCTCGAGCTCGCGTTCGGACTGGGGCTCGGGCTCGGGTTGGGGGCGACGGACGCGCTCGGGCGGTCGACGCAGGTCCTGCACGATCCCCACCCAGCTGAGGGCCTTGAGGCCGTAGTAGGTGACGTCGATCTCCCACCAGAAGAACCCCTGGCGCGCGGAGCTCGGGTAGTGGTGGTGGTTGTTGTGCCACCCCTCACCGCCGGTGAGCAACGCCACGAGCAACGAGTTGCGGCTGGTGTCCGTGGTGTCGTAGCGGCGACGTCCGAACACGTGGGCCACCGAGTTCACGGAGAAGG
>JBBQMI010000197.1:0-4795 GCA_038328825.1 Acidimicrobiia bacterium
GCTCTCTGGCGGACAGCAGCAACGGCTGTGCATCGCGCGCGCGCTCGCCGTGGATCCGCGCGTGCTGCTCATGGACGAGCCGTGCTCGGCGCTCGACCCCACGTCCACCCGGCGGATCGAGGAGACGATCGCCGACATCTCCGACGACGTGACGATCGTGATCGTCACCCACAACATGCAGCAGGCGCAACGGGTCTCGCACCACTGCGCGTTCTTCCTCGCCGCCGAGAACCAACCGGGCGTCATCGTCGAGGCCGACACGACCGAGACGATGTTCTCCGATCCCCAGGACGAACGGACGCTCGACTACGTGCACGGGAGGTTCGGATGATGAGGGAGATCCGTCGGTGGATCGCGCTGCTCGCGGCGACGTGTGTCATCGCGGGCGCTGCGACCCTCGGGGCCGCGACCCCCGCGTTCGCGGCCGACGCGATCGACGGTTCCGGATCGACGTGGAGCCAGATCGCGGTCGACCAGTGGCGCGCCGACGTCGCCCGCACCGGCCTGATCGTGAACTTCCAGGGCATCGGCTCCTCGGCCGGCCGCCAGGCGTACATCCAGAACCAGGCCGACTTCGCCGTGTCGGAGGTCCCGTTCCAGCCCGCGAGCTTCAACCGGGAGGGCCAGCAGATCTACGACGAGGTCGCGAACGCTGCGAGCCGTCCGTATGCGTACCTGCCCATCGTCGCCGGCGGCACGTCGGTCATGTACCACCTCGAAGTCGCCGGGCAGAAGGTGACCGACCTCAAGCTCTCGGGCCGCACGCTCGCGCTGATCTTCACGGGAGGCATCAAGAACTGGAACGACCCCGCGATCGCGGCCGACAACGGCGGGCGAAACCTGCCGTCGCTGCCGATCGTGCCTGTGGTCCGCTCCGACGGCTCGGGGACCTCGGCGCAGTTCTCGGCCTACCTCGCGGACATGGTCCCCGACGTGTGGAACCCCTTCTGCACCGCCAAGCTCAACAAGCCGGCGCCCTGCCCGCCGACATCGCTGTACCCCTTCTTCGAGGGCAGCAAGGCCCAGGCGTTGTCGGACGGTGTGGCCAACTTCGTCTCCGCGCCGTACAACAACGGCTCGATCACCTACGTGGAGTACGGGTACGCGCTCGAGCGCAACTACCCGGTCGCGTCCGTGCTCAACGCCGCGGGGTACTACCGCCAACCCACGGCGGAGAACGTTGCGCTGGCGCTCACGAAAGCACGGATCAACTCCGACCGCACGGCCATCCTCGCCGACGTCTACCGCAACTCCGACCCGCGCAGCTACCCGATCTCGTCCTACAGCCTGATGATCGTGCCGACCACCGCCGCCGCCGGTTTCACTCCCGGTAAGGGCGAGACGCTCGGGAAGTTCATCCAGTACTTCCTCTGCACCGGTCAGCAGAAGGCCAAGGCACTCGGCTACTCACCGCTGCCGCCCAACCTCGTGCAATTCGGCTTCGACGCCCAGAAGTTGATCCCCGGCGCGCCGCCGCCGCCGCCGATCAGCCAGTGCGCGAACCCGACCATCACCGGGCAGTTCAACCTCAACGGCGTCGCGCTTCCCTCGGCGGCCGAGAAGGCGGGAGCCACGAAGGCGGCCGCCGGTTCCACCGGCGGATCGGGTGGGTCGGGCTCCGCCGGCGCCGCGACTGACGCGGGTGCCGGCGCGACGACCGACGGCGCGCTCGCGGGCGGCGACGCGGCCGCGGCCGCGAACCTGCAGTCCCAGCCGATCTCGATCGCCAAGGGCCGCGACTCGGTGTCGTCGTGGCTGTACGCGGGTATCGCCGCGCTGCTCCTCCTCGTCGTCTTCGCACCCCCGACGATCGCGATGGCGACGCGCAAACGCGAGGGGCCGACGGTTCGTCCGCCGCCCGCAACGCCCGACCGGGCGTGAGCGACGCGCTCGACGTCGTCCACACGATGGTGCCTGCCGTTCGCGCCGGGACGATGCACGTGGGGGTGGTGCCGTTCAACCGGCCCACCCGCCGGCCGCGTCGACGACCGGGAGCACGGAACGCCTAGGGCACGGGTCGGGATGCGCCGGAGAAGCGGCCCCCGGCGGCGTCGGTGTCGGCCGTGTCGATCACGACGCCGTAGTCGCGACCCTTGGCCTCGACGTCGAAGCCGAGCCCGATCGCGAGCACGACGTGATCGGCGCCGTCGGGGCCGTAGGTGAGCAGGTCACCGGGGCGGACCGCGGCCGGCGCGACGGGGGTGCCGGTGTGCAGCTGGGCGCCCGAGAAGTGGGGGAGCGAGATCCCGCTCTGCTGCCACGCCCGTCGGGTGAGGCCGGAGCAGTCGTAGGTGGCGGGGCCGGTGGTCGCGTACACGTAGGGCTTCCCGACCTGTGAGAGCGCGAAGTAGGTGGCGCGCCGGGCCGGCCCCGGCGTGGACGCCCAGACCGCGTCGAACGCAGCCCCGTCGCGTCCGACCTCTGCGCCCACGGCGTCGGCGAGTCGTCGCCGGGCCGCGGCGTCGTCACCGGCCACCAGCGCGATCTCGGCCTCGCGTGCGGCACGCGCGACGGCGCCGAGACCCGGATCCGAGGGAGGGAGCGTCGCCGGATCGATGTTCACGAGCTCGCCCGACGTGAGCTTCGCCGTGAGTTGCGCGATCTCGGCGTCGGTCGCGACCAGACCGGCGGCGTTCTGTTGGAGCGCCGCGGCCACCACACCGGCCTGCTCGTCGTTCCGCCGGTGCTGGAGGTCGAGATCGGCGAGACGTCGTTCGAGCGCACGCGTCGCGGCGCGGGTGAGCACGAGAAGGCGCTCACTCGCGAGGTCGGATCTCCCGTCGACGGTGCGGCGCCGCCCCGCGTCGAGCAGTGCCCGAGCCCGCCGGGTCCGCATCCGGTCGCGGGCGGCGTCGGTGGAGTCGTGGGCGCTCGCCAGCGCGGCGCGCGTTGCCTCGACCAGCTGCGCGGCCCGCTCGAACTGGGGTCGTACGGCGACGAGCTGCCCGGCGATCGCCCGGAGCACGTCGAGCTCCGCGGTCGCCGCCGCGAGCGAGTCGCCCGGGAGCAGCGGAGAGGTGGCGACGTCGGGCGGTCCGTTCGATTCGCGGAGCGCGAGCGCCGCGGCCCGGGGGTCGGGGGGCAGGGCCGCGACGACGGTTGTGACCGCGTCGACCGCCACCTCGCCGTCGCTCGGAGGCTTCTCGGTCGAGGTCGTCGAGGTCGTCGACGGGGGCTTCGTGGTCGAGGTCGTGGACGCTGGTTGCGTGGTCGTGGTCGAGAACGTGGGCGCCTGCGTGGTCGTGGTCGTTGACGCCGGTTTCGTGGTCGTGGTCGTGGACGCCGTGGTCGTGGTCGTGGTCGTGGACGCCGGCGCCGGTGTCGTCGTCGCGGTCGTCGCCGGTGGAACGGGCGTGAGCGGGTCCAGCGGGCCGCAGGCAGCCGTTGCGAGCGCGAGCCCGACGGCTGTCGTGACGATGCTCGCCGTTCGCCTGTGCACAGATCTCGCTCCCGCTGGGGCCCGGGGGCCGGAAGACGGCTGTCTATCGGTCGGGTGCGTCGGCGAGGCGTGCGGCACGCGAATCCGAGGCGAACACCGGGCGAACAGCCATGGTACGGCCCCGCGCACCGTAGGTCACGAGGGGCGACGGGTAGGGTGGACCGGTCGGTCACGTTCCGAGGAGTTCCATGAGTACCGAATCAGAGGAGCTCGAGCAGCTCCCGCCGCAGGGCCACATCAAGGTCGTCTACATGGGCCCGGTGTCGCCCCACTGGGACGTGCGTGGGGTCTTCGGTGACCGCCAGGTGGTCGACGGTTTCCGGGAGCGCGCGCTCGCCCGGCTCCAGTTGCTCCCGCCCCACGACCCGCAGTTCCGTCGCAACCGCGAGCGCGTGGCGCGCGACGCGGAACGCGAGAACCTCATCCTCGAGTGGGACCTCGGCTACGAGGAGAGCTCGTAGCCGAACCTCACCGGTCGATGAGAAGCGGGTCTTCGGGTGTGCTCGGCCAGGTGCCGGTGACCATGAACTGCACGCGCTCCGCGATCGTCACCGCGTGGTCGGCGACCCGTTCGTAGTGCCGGGCCACCAGCGCGACCTGGACGGCCTCCTGAATGGTGGCCTCGGAGTTCGCGCCCCAGCTCAGGATGTGGCGGAACAGGCTCTTGCCGAGCTCGTCCATCGCGTCGTCCATGTCGTGGAGGGCCGCGGCCTGTGACGGATCACCGTCGGCGAACGCGTCGATGGCGACCCGCGTCTGATTGGAGGCCTGGTCCCCCATCTGGTCGATGATCCCGCGGACCTTCGGGTCGAGGGGGTGCGGGTAGAGCCGACGTGTGGTCTTGGCGACGTTCACCATGAGGTCAGCGCTGCGCTCGAGCTCGTGGTTGATCCGCATGATCGTGACGATCGTGCGGAGGTCGGTGGCCATCGGTTGCTGACGCGCCAGCACGAGCAGGCAGCGGTCTTCGATCGAGTGATAGAGGCTGTCGATCTCGTCGTCGCGCTCGATCACCGATTCGGCCTCGCTCAGGTCGGCGTCGAGCAGCGCCTGCGTGGCGGCGGCGATCGCCTCGGTCGTGAGCGCGCCGAGCCTGATCACGTCGATACGCAGGTCGTCGAGGCTCTCGGAGAAGACCTTGCGGGCCTCCTGGGGGAACTCGGGCTGAGGAGGCTCGGGGGGGAACTCGGGATTCGTCACGGCAACTCCAGGGGGCGGGTCAGCACGGTTCGAGCCGTGGTGGCTCACGGCGGCACGACCATCATGGTCGAGGGTCGAGAGCGGTGCACCGCAACGATCCCCGGCACCACCGACTGTTGTGGTCCCGTTCACCCTGCTGACGCCCAGTCGTCACCT
>JBBQMI010000198.1:0-4793 GCA_038328825.1 Acidimicrobiia bacterium
GGTGCTCGACGGCTTCGACCTCGACATCCAGGCAGGGGAGGCGGTCGCCCTGGTCGGGGCCACCGGCTGTGGCAAGACGACCGTCGCCAGGTTGCTCCCCCGCTTCTACGACGTGATCGACGGCCAGATCCTCGTCGACGGGATCGACGTCCGCGACGTGAAGGTCGCCGCGCTGCGTCGGGCAGTCGGCATCGTGTTCGACGACACCTTTCTCTTCACCGATTCGATCCGCGAGAACATCGCCTTCGCCGAACCCGAAGCGCCCATGGACGACGTTCGCAGGGCGGCGGAGCTCGCGGGCGCCGATCGTTTCATCGAGGCGCTCCCCGACGGCTACGAGACGATCATCGGTGAGCACGGGTACTCGTTGTCGGGTGGTCAGCGGCAACGCATTGCCATCGCCCGCGCGATCCTCGGCGATCCGCGCGTGCTGATCCTCGACGACGCAACATCGGCTGTCGACCCCACGAAGGAACACGAGATCCGAGCCGCGCTCCAGGAGGTGATGGAGGGCCGGACCACCGTGATCATCGCCCACCGCCCCGCCACGATCGCGCTCGCTGATCGCGTCGTGCTCATCGACCACGGCCGGGTGATCGCCGAAGGAACGCACCGGTCCCTGCTCGAGACGTCGGCCGAGTACCGGGAGGTCCTCGCGCACGCCGAGGAGCCCGAGCTCGACGAATCCGAGCACGACGTGACCGGCACCGACATCGCGGGGGTTCCCGGAGCATGAGGGGGGCGTGGATCGACGGCGGACCGGTCGAGGATGCGCTGACCCGAGACGAAGCGCGGGGCGTGCTGCGCCGGCTCGCGGGCATGCTGGCGCCCTATCGCGGTCGGATCATCCTGGCCACCGTCGTGTTGGTGGCGCAGACCGCGTGCCTGCTCGCGGGTCCGTACCTGGTGAGCGTCGGCATCGACGACGGTCTGTACCCGAAGGACGTCACCGTGCTGAACACGGTCGCGGCGATCTACCTCGCGCTCGCGATCACGGCGGTGGTTCTCGGGTGGCTGGTGATCATGCTCGTCGCCGAGGTCGGCGAGACCTTCCTGCGCGACCTGCGGTCGGGCGTGTTCCGTCATCTCCTCTCGCTCGGACTCGACTACTTCGAGCGCGAGAAGACCGGCACGCTCGTGTCGCGCATGACGTCCGATATCGACGCGCTCCAGGATCTCGTGTCGCAGGGTCTCGTGGCGTTCGTGCAGAACGCCCTGATCTTCGTCGGGGCGTTGATCGCGATCTTCCTGTTGAGCTGGGAGCTCGCCCTCTGCATCTTCATCATCGTTCCGCCGGTGGTGATCGCGAGTCGCTGGTTCCGGACCCGTTCGAACCTGGCGTACCTCGAGGTGCGCGAGCGAGTCGCGACCAATCTCGCCACACTGCAGGAGGGACTCGCCGGCATCCGGGTCGTGCAGGCGTTCGCCCGGGAGCGGTCGTGGACCCAGCGCTTTCACGAGACGAATGAGGCGCAGTTCGACGCCAACCTCGAGACCGTCCGGATCTCGGTGCGCTACTTCCCGTTCATCGAGTTCATCGGCGTGATCGGCACCGCGGTCATCATCGGTGTGGGGGGCGCGTTCGTCGACCAGGGCCTCATCAAGGTCGGCATCGTCGCCGCGTTCATCCTGTACCTCAACAACCTGTTCGAGCCGATCCAGCAGCTCAGCCAGCTCTTCGACACCGTGCAGAAGGCCGGCGCCGCGCTCCACAAGCTCTTCGGGGTCATCGACACCAAGACGTCGATCAACGAGCGCCCGGGCGCGGTCGACCTCCCCGCGCGCGGGGCGTTCGAGGTCGACGACGTGTCGTTCGCCTACGTCGAAGACGATTACGTGCTGCGCGACGTGACGCTCACGATCGGTGCCGGCGAACGGCTGGCCCTCGTCGGCCCGACCGGCGCTGGCAAGTCGACCCTCGCGAAGCTCCTCGTGCGCTTCTACGACCCACGGTCGGGCACGATCACCTTCGGCGGTGTCGACCTCCGCGACGCGACGCTCGACTCGTTGCGAGAACGCATCGTGGTCGTGCCCCAGGAAGGCTTCCTCTTCGCGGGAACGATCCGCGAGAACATCCGGGTCGGGAAGGCGAGCGCCTCCGACGCCGACATCGAGGCCGCGATCGAGGCGCTCGGGCTCACCGAGCGCTTCGCGGTGATGCCCGAAGGTCTCGACACCGAGGTGCGCGAACGCGGGTCGCGACTCTCGGGCGGCGAACGTCAGCTCGTCTCATGGGCGCGTGCCGCGCTGGCCGACCCCGAGGTGTTGGTGCTCGACGAAGCCACGTCGAACCTCGACCCGGGCACGGAGGTCGCAGTGGAGCGGGCGCTCGAGCAGCTGATGGTCGGACGCACCGCGATCGTGGTCGCGCACCGCCTCTCGACCGCGCAGCGGTGCGACCGTATCGCCGTGGTCGACGCCGGGGGCATCGTCGAGATCGGTCCGCACGAGGAGCTCCTCGCGCAGGGCGGGAGCTACCGACGCCTCTTCTCGGCCTGGACCTCGGGCGTGGCCATGGGCCGCACCGCCTGAAGGAGCTCTTCGTCTCGCATCGGGCGTCCGGCGGTGGCGGCGCCGATGTTGCGTCGTCCGCTCTGGGACCGACGCCGCTCGCGACCCCGCCAGCTCGCGGCGGTGCGTTCGTCGCGCCGCCGGTCTTCGACCGTGGCCTGGTCGGCGAGCCGGAAGCCCTCGCCGCGCGCGGTCAGCAGGAACGCGGGATGCGACGGGTCGGGTTCGAGCTTGTTGCGGATGCGACGGACGTGCGCGACGACCCGTTCACCGTCGTCGGTCGGGACCGGACCCCAGACGAGCTCGGCGAGCTGGTCGCGCGACATGACCGCACCTTGGGCGCGGGCGAGGGCCACGAGGAGCTTGAACTGGATCGGCGTGAAGTCGATCGCATCGCCCCACCAACGCGCCCCGCGGCGGGGAACGTCGAGCTCGAGCGGACCCCACCGGATGGGGTCGGTGGAACGATCGCGCCGCTGCAGCGTGAGCAGCGCGGCGATGCGCGACGCGATCTCGTCGTCGGCGGCCGCGATGTCGATCCCGGCGAGCACGCCGAGCTCGGCGAGCACCGGGTTCGGCAGCTCTTCCCGGTCGAGGAGCACCACGATCGGATCGCCGAACCGTTGGGCGGCGGTCACGATCGACCCGACTCGGTTGCGGGCCACGAGGGCGAGCAGGACGAGGTCGAAGCGCATGGCTCGGGTGGCCCGGCCGACCTGTTCGGGGGAGAAGACCAGCGTCGCCAAGAGGTTCCGCTCGGCGCACGCCAGCGCGATCCGACCGGCCCGGTCGGGGTCGGCGACGGCGATCAGGATGGACGGCGACTCCGCGGTGGGCCGACTCGTGGCGCGCGACTGAAGCGGTTCGCCGGCGACGCCTCCCACGCTGCCTCCCCTGGCTGCTCGTGCCCGTGTCGCCATCTTCTATCACCTCGACGGCGTACGGGGAAATACGGGCCGTTCGGTCGGTATGCGTGTCTTATAGAATTTCGCGCGACTCGCGCCGTCCGTGGGTGCCGCGACCCGGGGTTTCCCCGGGAGAGGGACTACTGGATGGTCCGGTCCGAGCGGGCGTGCTTGGACCGGCGCTGGATGAGGATCCCGCCACCGGTGAGGGCGAGTCCGAACAGGGCCTCGAGCTCGAGCGAGCCGCCGGTGAAGGGGAGCGTCCCCGCCTTCACGACCTTGTCCTGGACCGCGACCGGCACGGCCGGCGTGGCGGGGGCCTGGGTCAGCTTCTCGGCTGCGACCTCGACCGGCGGGGTCACCGGAGGACCGACGGGCGGGATCTCGGCCGGGCAGGCCTCGGCAAAGTCGGCGGCATCGCCGATGATCTGGGTCACGCACACCTTGGAGCGCAGACCGAGGACGTCGACGGGACCGGTCAGGATCGAGGCGGTCCCGAGCACCCGGGCCGCGGCCGGCTCGAGCGTCGTGGGGTTGGAACCGGTGACGACCGATTCGGCGACGTTGTCGCCCGAGTTCGCCAGTGAGATCCCGATGTTGAGCACGCCGGTGATCTGACGGATGCGGACGCCGCCGTGGCTCGACTCGAAGGCCTTCCCTTCGTCGAGACCGGCGAGCGTCTCGGTGGAGCTGATGTCGCCACGCAGGTTCAGCAGCGCGGAACCGAGGTTGAGGGCGTCGGCCATGTCGGTGTTGCCGTTGGCGAGGGTCGCGGGGTTCGCGAGCAGCGCCAGGAAGCGCGAGACCATCTGCTCCGCGCTCGAGATGGGTGATCCGTTGGGCAGCACGGCCAGTGTGCCGACGGCGCCGTTGTAGCCGGTGTTCGCGAGCGCCGCACCGAAGTTGCCGATCCACGCGCTCTGGTCGGCACTGGCGGAATCGGTCCCGCTGACGCTGCCGTTCACCGCCTGGACGATGCCCGACTGCGACTGGTTGCCGATCGCAGTCGCGTTGCCGGTGCCGATCGCGGCCGAACCGCCACCGAAGAGCGTGGCGGGGTCGAGGCCGAAGAGGGCGGCGATGAGACCTTCGATCATCGTCTCCTGCGCGTCGGGGAGTCCGCTCAGCGCGCTGAACGCGGAGTTCCCACCCGAGTTGGCGAGGGCGAGACCGAAGTTGATGATCACGGCCCGCTGGGTGACGGTGATCGAACCGTCGTCGTTCGCAGTGACGGTCACGATCTGCATGATGAGCGAGCCGGAGTTGTCGCCGACCGCGTTGGTGTTGCCGGTGCCGATCGTGGCCGACCCGTCGCCGGGTGCGCCGCCCGCAGCGATCTCCTGCTGACCGCCGCCGAGCACCGAACCGGTCGCGTAG
>JBBQMI010000199.1:0-4791 GCA_038328825.1 Acidimicrobiia bacterium
ATCTCGGCGCGCGTGTCGTTGGTGATGATGCGCGGGCCGCGCGTCATGTCGCCGTACTCCGCGGTGTCGGAGATCGAGTAGTGCATGTTCTCGATGCCGCCCTCGTACACGAGGTCGACGATGAGCTTCACCTCGTGGAGACACTCGAAGTACGCCGACTCCGGCTGGTAGCCCGCTTCGACGAGCGTGTCGAAGCTCGCCTTGATGAGTTCGACCAACCCACCGCACAGCACGACCTGCTCACCGAACAGGTCGGTCTCGGTCTCCTCGCGGAAGGTGGTCTCGAGCACGCCGGCACGCGTCGCGCCGATGCCCTTCGCGTACGCGAGGGCGAGATCCTTCGCCTTGCCGGTCGCGTCGACGTCGACCGCGACGAGCGCGGGCACGCCGCCACCCTCTTCGTAGGTTCGGCGCACGAGGTGACCCGGGCCCTTCGGCGCGATCATCCAGACGTCGACACCGTCGGGCGGCGTGATCTGCTTGAAGTGGATGTTGAAGCCGTGCGCGAACGCGATCGAGTCACCGGCCTTCAGGTTCGGTGCGATGTCGGCCTCGTAGACCTTCTTCTGCTCGGTGTCGGGGAGCAGCACCATGATGACGTCGGCCTCGGCACACGCCTGCGCGGTGGTGAGGACCGGCAGTCCCGCGGCCTCTGCCTTCTCGCGACTCGACGATCCCTCCCGGAGACCGACGCGCACGTCGACACCCGACTCCAACAGGTTCAGCGCGTGCGCGTGACCCTGCGAGCCGTAGCCGAGGATCGCGACCTTGCGCCCCTGGAGCAGGCCGAGGTCGGCGTCTTCGTCGTAGTGGATGATCGCGGGCATGCAGCTCTCCTGGTCGACATTCGCGCTTTAGCGTCGCAAACCCCTCAAATCTGGGGGTTCTGCGACGCCGAAGCATGGGGTCTGGGGTGGTGTGAATCTAGGCGGTCTTGTTCTTGACGGCCCGCAGACGACGGGCCGGGCGCCGGGCGAGCTTGGGCAGCGCGATGCGGCCGGTGCGTTGGAGCTCGACCACACCGAACGGGGTGAGCAGATCGGTGATGGCGTCGAGCTTGTCGGGCGTGCCCGCCACCATGAGGGTCATCGACTCGAAGCCGACGTCGAGGATCTTGGCCTCGAAGATCGACGCGAGCTCGGTCACGTGCGACCGGAACTCCGACGTCGCCTTCACGGTGGCGAGCATCAGCTCGCGCTCGACGGCCTCGCTGGCGGGGAGCTCCGTGACCTTGACGACGGGGATGAGCTTGTTCAGCTGCTTCGTGATCTGCTCGATCGGCGCGGAGTCGCCGTCGACCACGACCGTCATCCGGGAGAAGCGGTCGTCTTCGGTGGGGCTGACCGCGAGCGAGAAGATGTTGTAACCCCGACGTGAGAACAAGCCGGAGACGCGCGCGAGCACGCCGAACTTGTTCTCGACGAGCACCGTGAGGATGTGGAAGTTCCCGTTCACTGGATCGCTCCCGGCTGGTCGAACTCGGGGCCGAGGATCACGTCGTCGTTCGACGAGCCCGCCGCAACCATCGGATACACCTTCTCGTGGTAGTCGACCCGGAAGTCGATCACCACCGGACGGTCGTCGATCGCGTTCGCCTTCTCGATCGTCGGACCGACCTCTTCTGGCGTGTCGACACGGAACGCCACGCACCCCATCGCCTCGGCCCACTTCACGTAGTCGGGCAGGTCGGGCGAGAGGTACACCTCGCTGTAGCGCTCCTCGTAGAAGAGCTCCTGCCACTGCCGCACCATGCCGAGGTAGGCGTTGTTGAGGATCGCGATCTTCACCGGGATCCGTTCGGCCGACGCGGTCACCAGCTCCTGCGCCGTCATCTGGAAGCAGCCGTCGCCGTCGATCGCCCACACCGTGCGTTCCGGCATGCCGACCTTGGCCCCGATCGCCGCCGGCACCGCGAAGCCCATGGTGCCGAGACCGCCGGAGTTGATCCACGTGTACGGGTGGTTGAAGTGCCAGTACTGGCTCGCGAACATCTGGTGCTGGCCCACGCCCGACGCCACGATCGTGTCTTCGGGGCTCAGATCACGCAGCTGCTCGATGCAGTACTGCGCCTTGAGCGGACCGTCGGCGTCCTGGGTGTACTTGAGCGGGAACTCTCGTCGCCAGGAGTCGAGCTGCGCGTCCCACGCCGACGTGTCGGGCCAGTCGCGCTTGTTGCGGTCGGCTTTCACCGCCTTCACGAGCTCTTCGAGCACGAGGCGGCAGTCGCCGACGATCGGCACGTCGGGACGACGCACCTTGCCGAGCTCGGCCGGGTCGACGTCGACGTGGATGATCTTCGCGTCGGGCGCGAATGCACCGACCTTGCCGGTGACGCGGTCGTCGAAGCGTGAGCCCAGCGCGACGAGCAGGTCGGCATTCTGCATCGCGGTGATGGCGGTGTAGTTGCCGTGCATCCCGGGCATGCCGAGGCACAAGGGGTGGTCGTCGGGAAACGCGCCGCGGGCCATGAGGGTGGTCACCACGTGCATACCGGTGAGCTCGGCGAGCTCACGCAAGGCTTCGGCCGCCCGCGCCTTGAGGATCCCGCCGCCCACGTACAGCACGGGTCGCTCCGACTCGCCCATGAGGCGCGCCGCGTCCTTGATCTGCTTCGTGTGACCCTTGGTGTTGGGCTTGTACCCGGGCAGGTCGACGCTGTCGGGCCAGTACCACTCCATGGTCTGGTTGGCGACGTCCTTCGGGAAGTCGACGAGCACCGGCCCGGGCCGACCCGTGGTCGCGACGTGGAACGCCTCGCGGATCGTGTCGGGGATCTCCGAGGCGTCGGTGACGAGCCAGTTGTGCTTCGTGATCGGCATCGTGATACCGGTCGTGTCGCACTCCTGGAACGCGTCGGTCCCGATCGCGGCGTACGGCACCTGCCCGGTGATGACCACCAGGGGCACGGAGTCCATGTAGGCGTCGGCGAGTGGCGTGACGATGTTCGTCGCGGCAGGGCCACTCGTGACCATCGCCACGCCCGGACGACCCGTCGCGTGGGCGTAGCCCTCGGCCATGTGCCCGGCGCCCTGCTCGTGACGCACGAGGATGTGGCGGATCGAGGAATCGATGAGCGGGTCGTAGACGGGCAGGATCGCGCCGCCGGGGAGGCCGAACATGACCTCCACCCCCTCCATCTCGAGGCTCTTGATGAGGGCCTGGGCCCCGGTGAGCTTCATCGCTACTCCTGATCCTGGTGGTCGCTGCCGGTGGGTCGGGGTGAGTCATGTCCGAAAACGGACAGAAAAAACCCCTCGCCTGGGGCGAGGGGCGGAGAGCGCACGGACGCGCCGAAGCGCCGTGCGCTACGGAACTACGAGAATGGCGGAGGAGAGGAAACGCATAGCACCAACAGTCTGACGCATCGGGGCACGCAATGCAAGCACGGAAATCCCGGCACGGAACGCCCGAACACGCCACAGCCGGCCTGAGGCTCGAACGGGTCGGGTCGGGCGGGGGGTCCGAGCCTCGGACCGGTCTGCGGTGCACCCTCATCGGGCGTCGCCATCATGCGCAACGGTTGGTGAGAAGACCATGAGGCGAACGATCGCCCCCTCGGGTCCGTTGACGGCCTCGACCCGGCCGGCGTGCGCCGTGGCGATGGCATCGACGATCGCGAGCCCGAGGCCGGCGCCAGGGGTCGCGGTCGCCCGGGCGACCCCGTCGGTCGTGAACCGGTCGAACACCGTCGGCAGGATCCCCTCCGGGAAGCCAGGGCCGTCGTCTCGCACCTCGACCACGAGCTCGTCGTCGGTTCGATGCACGTCGACCTCGACGCGCGATCCGGCGTGGCGGAGCGCGTTGTCGACGAGGTTGCCGATCGCCCGTTCCAGCGCGGTCTCGTCGCCGAGCACCACCGCCCACTCGGCACCCGCACGCTCGACGTGGACGACCAGGTCGATCTCGTTCGCCGTCGCGACGACACGGCGCGCCCGTTGCGCGTTGCTCGCGGCGCGCCGGGCCACGGCCACGAGATCGACCCGGCGCACCTCGCCAGTGCGTCCGGCGCGGGTGCGCGCGAGCACCAACAGGTTGGCTGCGAGACGGTCCAGCCGTTCGACCTCCTCGAGGGTCGAGTCGAGCGCACGGGCGACGTCGCTGTCACGCGTCTCGGGGTCATCGGCTGCGGCCATCCGCGCCAACTCGACCTCACCGCGCACGATGGCGATCGGAGTGCGGAGCTCGTGGCTCGCGTCGTCGAGGAACGCGCGTTCGTGGACCATCGCCGATTCGATGCGGTCGAGCAGGTCGTTCAAGCGGCGGGCGAGCTCGGCCAGCTCCTCCCCTCCGACCGGGATCGACAGGCGCTGCCCGGGTTCGCGCGCGGCGAGCTCGCCGGCGTCGTCGACCATCGACCGGACCGGCGCGAGCACGGCGCCCGCGAGGAACCAACCTCCCACGCCGACGAGGATCGAGAGCAGCGGAAGCCCGAGGCCGAGCGCGAGCGCCAGCCGAAACTCGGCCCGAGCGCTCTGCTCGAGACCCGTTCCCACGACGATCACGACCCGTTCGCCACCGAGCCGTGCGGGGCCCGCGCGCAACCGTGCCGAGTTGTCGTCGGGCGGAACCGACTGGATGTGCGTCTCGGTCTGCACCTGGGCCCGGCGCACCTCCGCCGGCGCCAGCACCGGCGCAGCGAGCAGGGCCCGGGGCGACGCGGTCAGCACCTTCCCGTCGGTCCGGATCACCTGGGCGAACGACTCCGTCTCGGGGAGGACGGGCGCCACGGTCGGGTCGACCGCGGCAGCGTCGGTCTGGGCGAGAAACGCCGAGAGGTTGTCGAACCGGGTC
>JBBQMI010000200.1:0-4789 GCA_038328825.1 Acidimicrobiia bacterium
GTGTTGCATCTGCTGAACTACGACCATGCGGAGCCGCAGGAGTCGGAGACGATGAAGCGGCGTGAGCGCGAGTTGCTCACACGATTCCGAGCGCTGGAGCGCAACGGTGAGCAAGCCCCCACATAGGCGACGCGGCCCGCTGTCGGGCTCCCCCGGGTCGGGCGGCCGATGAACACCGCCGATTGGGTGATCGTCGCGCTGATCGCCGTCCTCTACGCGATCTCGACGTACCTCGCGCTCGCTGAGACCGCGTTCGTGCGGATGAACCGCCTGCGCGCGATGGCGCTCGAAGAAGAGGGCCGCAAGGGCGCAGCGCGGCTCGTGAAGATGTTGGAGATCCCGACCGAGACGCTCAACTCGGTGCTGTTGCTCCTGCTCGTCTCCCAGTTGACCAGCGCGACGTTGCTCGGCGTGGTGCTCGAGGGTGTCGCTGGGACGCTCGGCGTCGTCGTCGGTGTGGTCCTGCAGATCGTGGTGTTCTTCGTCGTCGGCGAGGTGGCGCCCAAGACGTACGCGGTGCAGAACACCGACAAGGCCGCGCTCTCCGTATCGGGATTCCTGTGGGCCATCACCCATTTCCCTCCGCTGCGACTTCTCTCGCGTGGCCTCATCGGACTCGCCAACGTGCTCCTCCCCGGCAAGGGCCTGAAGCAGGGCCCGTTCGTCACCGAGGAGGAGATCCGCCAGATGGCCGACGTCGCGGCCGACGAAGCGGTGATCGAGGGTGAGGAACGGCGGCTCATCCACTCGATCTTCGAGTTCGGCGACACCGTCGTGCGGGAGGTGATGCTGCCGCGTCCCGACATGACCGCCATCGAGGGCGAGGAGCCGATCGAGCACGCGATCACGCTCGCGATCGACCGTGGCTTCTCGCGCCTGCCGGTGTATCAAGACACGACCGACAACATCCTCGGGCTCGTGTACCTGAAGGACCTCGTCCGGCGGGCACGCGCCGGCGAAGGCGCCCGACCGGTGAGCCAAGCCGTGCGCGATGCGGTGTTCGTACCCGAGCAGAAACGGGTCGCCGAGCTGCTCCGCGAGATGCAGAAGGACAAGTTCCACATGGCGATCGTCGTCGACGAGCACGGGGGCACCGCCGGGCTCGTCACCCTCGAAGACGTCGTCGAGGAGATCGTCGGTGAGATCGTCGACGAGTACGACATCGAGGCGCCGCACCTCGAGTACCTCGGCGACGGTTCGCTGCGGGTACGCGGCCGCACCGACATCGACGAGGTGAACGAGGCCCTCGACGTCGAGCTCCCCGACGACGAGTGGGACACCGTCGGCGGTCTGGTCTTCAACCTCCTCGGCAAGGTCCCCGACGAGGGCGAGACCGTGCGGTTCCAGGGCCTCGAGTTCCGCACCGAACGCGTCGAAGGACACCGCATCGCGTCGGTGGTCATCACACCCCTCGCCGACGAGGCCGAATCGATGGGTCCCAAGGAATCCGCCGACACCCCCGGAACCGGGTGACCGAGCCTCCGTTCTTCCGTTCGGGGTTCGTCACGCTCGTGGGTCGGCCGAACGTCGGGAAGTCGACGCTGATGAACCGGATCGTCGGTCAGAAGGTGTCGATCGTGTCGGATCGGCCCCAGACCACTCGGACGCAGGTGCGCGGCGTTCGGACCACTCCGACGACCCAGCTGGTGTTCCTCGACACTCCCGGCATCCACCGGCCGCGGACCCTGCTCGGGGAGCGCACGAACCAGCGCGCGCTCGCGACGCTGGCGGAGGTCGACGTCGTGTGCCAGGTCGTCGCTGCGAACGAACGGATCGGTCCCGGTGACGAGTTCGTGGCCCGCCTCGTGCAGGAGTCGGGGACCGCGTCGGTGCTCGTGGTGAACAAGGTCGACGCCGCGAGCAGAGCCGACACCGCGCGCATGCTCGCCGACGCGGCCGCGCGGCTGGGGGAGTTCGCGGCTTACGTGCCGTTGTCGGCCCGCACCGGCGACGGGCTCGACTCCCTGCTCGCCGAGCTCGAGGGCCGCCTGCCCGAGGGTCCCGCTTACTACCCGGCGGGGATGGTGAGCGACCAACCCGAGACGACGCTGGCCGCCGAGCTGGTGCGGGAGAAGCTGCTCGCGGTCGCGCGCGACGAGCTCCCGCATTCGATCGGGGTCACCGGCGAGGTCCTCGAGACCGCCGACGGTGAGGATCCCGACGTGCTCAGGGTCAAGGTGGTCATCCGCGTCGAGCGCGATTCCCAGAAGGGGATCGTGATCGGCAAGGGCGGCGCGGTCCTGCGCGACGCCGGCACCCGGGCCCGCAAGGAGCTCGAGGCGCTGCTCGGAACACGCGTGTACCTCGAGACGAAGGTCCGGGTCGACAAGGACTGGCAGCGCAAGGCGGCCTCCCTCGACCGCCTCGGTCTGTGAGCGCAGTGGAGCGAGCCATCGTGACGTGAGCGAAGTGGGGCCCGGAATCCGTCGAGTCACAAGTTGCGGATTCGTGACGGCCCGGCGGTAGAGTCGCCTCACCGGAAGCCACCACCGGAAGCGGAAGTGCATGCGGATGCGCCTCGGGACGCACCTGGGTATGACGACATGAAGCTGATCCGAAGCGTCCGTCGTGGCGCCCCGCTCGCGCTCCTCGTGGGGATCGCGCTCTTCGTCGTCGGCTGCAGCAGCAACGACAACGGGCAGAACTCGTTGAAGCCCGCGGGTCGCAACGCCCAGCTCATCAGCGACCTCTTCCTGCCGATCCTCGGAATCGCCGTCGTCGTCGGTGTGCTCGTCGTCGGCGCAACGGTCGTGTTCGCGGTGAAGTTCCGCCACCGCGAGGGCAAGGACGACAACCCCAAGCAGATCCACGGCTCCTCGCCGCTCGAGATCGGCTGGACGATCGTGCCGGCGCTGATCCTCGCCGTGATCGCCGTCCCGACGATCGCGACGATCTTCAAGATCGCCGAGGAGCCCCAGGGTCAGGTCCTCCACGCGAACGTCGTCGGCAAGCAGTGGTGGTGGCAGGCCGAGTACCAGAAGCAGGACAAGGTCAGCGGCACGAGCATCGACAAGACGATCGTCACCGCGAACGAGATCCACATGATCGCCGGCGTGCCGCTCAAGCTCGACCTGAAGTCCGACAACGTGATCCACAGCTTCTGGATCCCCGAGCTGGGCGGCAAGCAGGACGTCATCCCGGGCCGCCAGCAGCACATCACCTTCTACGCCGACAAGCCGGGCACGTACCTCGGTGCGTGTGCGGAGTACTGCGGGTTGTCGCACGCCAACATGCGGATGCGCGTGATCGCGCAGACGAAGGAAGACTTCAACGCGTGGATGGCCAACCAGCAGGGTGGGCCCGCGCAGCCGTGGACCGGTGAGATCGAGAAGCTCACCGGCGCCACGTTCGCGTGCACCAATTGCCACGTGTTCGATGACTCGTCGAAGGCTCCCTACGGGCCGAACCTCACCCACCTCGCGTCGCGCACCGTGTTCGCGGGGGGCGTCTACGAGCTCAACCGCACGAACCTCGTGAACTGGATTCTCAACGCGCCGGGGATGAACCCCATGCAGTCGAAGGAGTGCCGCGAGCCACCCCCGGCCACGTGCGTCGGCATGCCGTCGTACACGAAGAACACCCCGAAGGGCGACTACCCGGTGATGACCCGCGCGCAGTCCGAACAGATCGCCGACTACCTGTTGGCGGAGAAGTAGTGATGACCCGCGAACCGACGACCGTCCACAAGGGAGCGCGTCGATGACCACGGTCTCCGGCACCCTGACGCAGCCGAAGGTCAAGCGATCGCTGCTGCGTCGACCGACGGCCACGACGGGCTTCGGCAGCTGGTTCACCACCGTCGACCACAAGAAGATCGGGATCATGTACGCCGCGACGGCGATGCTGTTCCTCGTCATCGGTGGCATCGAGGCGCTGCTGATCCGGCTCCAGCTCGCCGCGCCGAACGGCACCGTCCTGACCTCGAGTCAGTACAACACGATGTTCACCATGCACGGCACGACGATGGTGTTCCTGATGGGGATGCCGCTCGCGGTCGCGTTCGGCAACTACCTGATCCCGCTGCAGATCGGCGCACGCGACGTCGCCTTCCCACGGCTCAACGCGTTCGGGTACTGGGTCGTGCTCTTCGGTGGCCTCTTCATCTACTCGAGCTTCTTGCTCGGTGGTGCGCCGAACGGTGGCTGGTTCGGCTACACGCCACTCACCAGCAGCCCGATGTCGCTCGGCGCCCTCCCCGGACGCGGTCCCGACTTCTGGACCGTCGGCCTGATCATGCTGGGAATCGGTTCGACGACGTCGGCCGTGAACTTCATCGTGACCATCCTCAACATGCGCGCGCCGGGGATGACGCTCATGCGCATGCCGGTGTTCTGCTGGATGATGCTCGTCGTCGCGTTCCTCACCGTCTTCGCGATGCCGATCGTCACGGTGGCGCTCACCATGGTCTGGTGGGACCGCAACCTGCTGTCGAACTTCTTCAACGCATCAGCGGGCGGTGACCCGCTGCTGTATCAGCATCTCTTCTGGTTGTTCGGCCATCCCGAGGTGTACATCCTGATCCTCCCGGGCATGGGCATCGTCTCCGAGATCCTCCCGGTGATGTCGCGCAAGCCACTCTTCGGGTACTCGGTCGTGGTGTTCTCGGGCATCGCGATCGGGTTCCTCGGTTGGGGTGTGTGGGCCCACCACATGTTCACCACCGGCCTCGGTCCGGTCGCGGTCTCTGCGTTCAGCCTCTCGACGATGCTGATCGCCATCCCGACCGGTGTGAAGATCTTCAACTGGCTCGGCACCGTGTGGGGTGGCTCATTACGGCTGAACACACCGA
>JBBQMI010000201.1:0-4769 GCA_038328825.1 Acidimicrobiia bacterium
GCACGGGCGATGAACGGGAGGTAGGTGAGCGAGAACCCCTCGCGCGCTTTCCACTCTGCACCGTGGGCGCGGCGGGCCCGCTCGACGCGGCCGAAGTCGACCTCGACCGATGTGTACACGTGGGCGCTCGTCTGCTTCGACCGGATCACGTGCTCGGCCGTGCGCTTGCGGATGTTGTCGAACGGGATCACTTCGTCGCCGGTCGTGCGCGGACGCATCGCACTCTCGGCGGCAGGCGCGGGCGGGGTCACACGCGGGGTCGTGGGCGACGCCGTGGGTGGGGACACCGGTGCGGCGCCCGACGGTGCAGGCGGCGCGCCGGGTGACGCTGCGAGCACGTCGCTGCGCGTGACCCGTCCGCCATCGCCGGTTCCCCGAAGCGCACCGAGGTCGACACCGCGCTCGGCGGCGAGGCGCCGCACGATCGGCGACGCGAGCGCGCCCCCGCCGGGCACGGTTGTCGCCGTGGGTGCCGCCGCCGGTGGGGTTGCCTCGACGGGCGTCTGAGCAGGTGCCGCTGCCGGGGCGACAGGGGCCACGGGCGGAGGCGACAGGACCGGTGCGGGCTCCGCCGTCGGTTCCGGCTCCGGTGTGGCGGTCGCGGCCGCGGGCGGGGTCGCGCCGTCGGCATCGCCGAGCACGGCGAGGCGCGCGCCCACGTCGACCGTCTCACCTTCGGGCACGACGATCTCGGTGAGGACGCCGGCCACGGGTGCGGGCACCTCGGAGTCGACCTTGTCGGTCGACACCTCGAACAGCGGCTCGTCGACCTCGACCCGCTCGCCGACCTGCTTCAACCAACGCGTGATCGTGCCCTCGGTGACTGTCTCACCGAGCTGCGGCATCGTGACATCCAATGGAACTCCTCGAACTCGGGTGACTCAGACGTGCAGCGAACGACCGGTGAGCGCCATCGCGGTCTCACCGAAGCTCTCGCCGAGCGTCGGGTGGGGATGGATCAGTCCGGCGACGTCGGCCGCCGTGGCCTCCCAATTGACCGCGAGGTAGCCCTCGGCGAGCAGCTCGGTCGCCCACGGACCGGTGATGTGGACACCGAGCAGCGGGCCGTCGCGCTCGGACACGACCTTCACCAGCCCGTCGGGCTCACCGATGATCAGTGCCCGGCTGTTCCCCCCGTAACGTGCCGTCTTGGTGACGACGTCGTAGCCCCGGTTGCGGGCCTCCTCCTCGGTCAATCCGGAGAACGCGACCTCAGGATGGCAGTAGATCCCCCAGGGGACCTTGTCGTAGGCAATGGGTGTCGCCTCCTCGCCGAGGATCGTGTGGATCGCGACGATCGCCTCCGCGAACGCGACGTGCGCGAGCGCGGGGGTCGCCACGACGTCGCCGACCGCGAACACACCGGGCACGGTCGTGCGCATGTGGTCGTCGACGACGACATAGCCCCGGTCGAGCTCGATCCCCGAGCCCTCGATCCCCGCGCCTTCGGTCCGCGGCGCCCGGCCGATGCTCACGATCACCTTGTCGACCAGAACCTGCAGCCCACCGGCATCGGTCTCGAACCGCACCGTGTGCTCAGTGCCGAGGTCGACGCCCCGGACCTTCGCGTCGGTGTGCACGTCGACGCCGCGCCGCTTGAAGGAACGGGCGACCACGTTGCTGGCGTCGGGATCGACACCGGGCAGCAACCGCGGCAACGCCTCGATGAGCGTGACCTTGCTGCCGAGATCGGAGAGGAGCGACACGAACTCGCACCCGATCGCGCCGCCGCCGATCACGGCGACGCGCGGCGGGATCTCGGCGAGCTGGAGCACGTCGTCGGAGCTGAGGACGTTCGTGCCGTCGAAGTCGAGCCCGGGAAGGCTCCTCGGCGACGAGCCCGTCGCGAGGATCAGGGCGCCGCCCTTGAGCTCCGAACCGTCGGAGACGCGCACGTGACGCGCCGCAGCGTCGATGATCGTCCCGGTCCCCGGGATCACCGTGACCTTGCGTCCCTTGAGCAGCGACTCCAGGCCCTTGGTGAGCTTGTCGACCACCTGCTGCTTGCGCTCCTGGCTCGCGCCGAGGTCGAGCGTGGGCGGGCCCGCGTCGACGCCGAACTCCTTGGCCCCGGCGACCGTCCGCAGGACCTCCGCGGTCTGCAGCAGCGCCTTCGCGGGGATGCACCCCCGGTGGAGGCACGTCCCACCGACCCGCTGCTCCTCGATCATCGCCACGTGCAGACCGGCGGCGGCGCCGTAGAGGGCGGCCGCGTACCCACCCGGGCCACCGCCGAGGACCACGACGTCGAACTGCTCAGCCATGGCGGCCACCTGCTTTCGGGGGAGTGCGCGTGCCCGGGGTGGTGCGCGCCTCGGAGGTTTCGACCATTCTCGCCGATGGCCGGACCCGCCGGCACCGGCAGAGGCGCCGGTTGAATTCTTCAGTTCTGCCCATACCGCCCCAGCACGATCTGCAGGACGCCCGCCACGACGATCAGGGTGCCGGTGATGATGGCGAGGATGATCAGCGTGCGGGTCTTCACCGCTCCCATCCTCCCCCATCCCGACCCCCGGGGTCGCAACGCGCCTGACTGCCCGGGACCCGCCGGATCCTCCCGTATGCTGAGTCCGCTCCCGGACGTTCCGGGCGTCGACGGGCGACGGGCAGAGGGCCAGGACACACGCAGGTGGCACGCAGAGCGAAGCTCGTCGGCCGGGCCAAGGAGTCGGTACCCGAAGGTACGTTCGCGGTCGGTGCCGGCCTGCTGATCGCCTCGGTCACCTCCTACGTCTTCCTCGTCATCTCGCTCAATGCGCTCAACCAGTCCGGCAAAGCTGCCTTCGGTGCGTTCTGGGGGCTGATCTTCGTCGCCGGGCCCGGGTTCTTCCTGCCCCTCGAACAGGAGATCGGCCGCGCCGTCTCGCACCGCCGGGCCAAGGGCATCGGCGGCGGGCCCCTCGTCCACAAGGCGGCTCGTCTCGGCGGGATCCTCTGCGTGGTCCTCGTCGTCGGGACGCTCGCGCTGTCGGGGGTGATCTCGAGTTCCCTCTTCCACGGCAACGAGCTGCTCGTCGTGGCGCTCGCCGTCGGCCTCGTCGGCTTCTACGCCATGCACATGACGCGCGGCACCCTCGCCGGCAACGGACGCTTCGGGGCCTACGGGGAGCTGCTCGCGATCGAGGGGACGGCGCGTCTCATCGGCGCGGTCGTGCTCGTGGCCCTCGGCGTCGACAACGCCGGCGCGTACGGGATGTGCCTCGCGCTGGCACCGTTCGTCGCCGTCGGCATCGTCCTCGCCCGCCAGCGCGGTCTGCTCACCCCCGGGCCCGATGCGCCCTACTCCGAGCTGTCGAACGCGCTCGGCTACCTGCTCGCGGGCTCGGTGCTGATGCAGCTGCTCGGATACTCGCCGCTGCTCGCGGTGAACCTGCTCGAGACCAGCGCCGACAAGGCCGCGGCGGCGACGTTCACCACCGCGTTCGTCATGGCGCGCATTCCGATCCTCCTCTTCCAGGCGGTGCAGGGCACGCTGCTGCCGAAGCTGGCCGGCCTCGCAGGTGCGGGCCTGCACGACGACTTCAAGGCCGGCCTGAAACGACTCATGGTCGTCGTCGTCGGCGTCGCGGTCCTCGGATCCGTGCTCGCCTTCACCCTGGGTCCGATCGTCGGCAAGATCCTCTTCCAGGACTTCGACATCAGCCAGCTGAACCTGGGCCTGCTCGCCACCGGCAGCGGGGCATTCATCATCGCCCTCACCGTCGCGCAGGCGTTGATCGCGCTCGAGGGCCACGCCCGTCAGACGCTCGGTTGGCTCGTCGGCAACATCGTGTTCCTCTGCGTGATCACGGCGATCTCCGACCTGTTCCTGCGAGTGGAGCTCGCGTTCCTGATCGGATCGATCGGTGCCGCGGTGCTGATGTCGGTGTTCCTCGCCCGCGACCTCCGATCCGGCCGCCGGGGCGATCTCGGCGAGGTCATGCAGCGGATGGAGAGCGAACCGCTCGAGATCTGATCTCAGTCGACGCCGGGGTTGGCACCGACGAGCAGCACCGACTGACCGAAGCTCGGGGTGTGCTTCGTCTCGACCCGACGCAGAAGAGGAACGACCGCGCGGTCATAGAGCTTGACCGACCAACCCTGCGTCGGCGTCTGACGCAACCGACGGGCGAACAACCACCACGCGAAGGCACCGACCGAGTTCACGTAGCGCGCGTCCACGAGCTGCAGACCCGCGCGATCCGCCAGGGTCACGAGCTGCGAGCGGCGGTACCGGCGATGGTGACCGACCTTTCGGTCGAAGTCGCTGTACAGGCCGTCGAAGGCCGGCGAGAACACGATGATGCGGCCGCCGGGCTTGAGCCGTGCCCGGAGATCGCGGAGCGCGGCCAGGTCGTCGGCGATGTGCTCGAGCACGTTCACGAGCACGACCGAGTCGTAGAGGCGATCCCCCTCGAGGTCGGCGATGTCGGCATGTCGGATCTCGACGTTCGCGGCTTCGGCGTAGCGAGACTCCAGCACTTCGACGCAACGTTTCGAGAGATCGATCGCAGTCACGGACCGGCCCGCAACCAGTCGCTCGGTCAGCTCGCCGTGACCTGCGCCGACCTCCAACACGTCCGGGCCGAGATGCGGTGCACACAGTTCGTAGATCCAGTCGGCGTAGTTGTCTGCATCCCGGAGCGAGTCGAGCACCGACGCGAGCTCCGCATCCGATCCGTCGAAACCTGCCGGGTCGGCCTCGCGTCCACTCGGTCGCCCGCCGGCCTTCTCGAACGCGGACGAATAGCGCACGATGCTGTAGAACGCGCGGAAGCCGTCGCGCCAAC
>JBBQMI010000202.1:0-4740 GCA_038328825.1 Acidimicrobiia bacterium
GGCGACCTCCCGGACCTCGTCGACCGTCCCGACCAGGCGACCCACGCGCCACTCGTCGAGCGTCGTGTCGTCGAGCACCCCGGGATTCTGCTGACGGAGCCGGGCGAAGCGACGAGCGAGGTCGCGTTCGTCCTCGCCGCACAGCGCGTAGAGGCCGAGGGAGCGCCAGATGGTCGCCGGGTCGCGGTGGATGCGCTCGCACTCGCGTTCGAGCACGTCGAGCCGTTCTCGGTAGGCGTCGAACGTCCAGGCCCAACAGGTGTTCCAGCCATCGGCCCGCTCGGCGACGAGGCGCAGCAGTCGGTCACCCTTGCCTCCGATGAACACGGGTGGTCGGGGTCGTTGCACCACGGGCGGCCGGCTCGTCGCACCGAACGCGCGGTGGAAGCGGCCGTCGACGGTGACAGGCTGCTCGTCGGCATCGGCGTCGAGCATGCCGAGCAGCACGTCGACGGCCTCGCCGATGCGCGCGATCCGCTCCCCCGGCGACGGCAGCGTCATGCCGATGGCCTCGTACTCGGGTTCGTACCAGCCGGCACCGACGCCGACGTCGAGGCGACCGTTGCTGATCCGGTCGAGGGTGACCAGCGCCTTGGCGAGCACCGATGCCGGACGGAGCGCCTCGCAGAGCACGAGCGTCCCGATGCGCAGCCGGGGATAGGTGCGGGCCAGCGCGGCCAGGGTCACGAGGGGTTCGAACGCGGCGCGCGGCTCGGAGCTGCCGCCGTACTTGCCGATATCGAGGAAGAGGTGGTCCGACAACCAGAGCGAGTCGAAGCCCGACGCGTCGGCGGTGGCCGCGTACGTGAGCACCGACTCCCACGACAGCGGAGACTCGCCGGTGAGGGAGTAGTCGTACTGCGGCAACGCCAGACCGATGCGCACGCCCGCACCCTAGCGACCGCCCGTAGGCTCGCGTGCGTGCTCGAGGCGGTCGTCAACGTTTCCGAGGGACGGCGGCCCGACGTGCTCGCGGATCTCGCGCGCGCGTGCGGTGCCGCGTTGCTCGACGTGCACTCCGACATCGATCACGATCGCAGTGTGTTCACGCTCGTCGGGACCACGGCGGCCGCGACACAAGCGGCGGTCCGGCGACTCGCCGACGCCGTGGTCGGAGGCCCCTTCGATCTCCGCGACGGCGGCGGTGTGCACCCACGTCTCGGCGTCCTCGACGTCGTACCGTTCGTGGCGCTCGGCGACTCCGATGCGACGATCGCGATCGACGCGGCGACGGCCTTCGCCGAGTGGCTCGGCTCGCACCACGACATCCCGGTGTTCCGCTACGACGATGCCGACCCGGAACGCCGCTCGCTCCCCACGACGCGTCGCGACGCGTTCTCGTCGCGCGCGCCCGACGCCGGCCCCGCGTCGCCCCACCCCCGACTGGGCGCGACGGCGGTTGGAGCCCGCCGCCCGATGATCGCAGTGAACTGCCGGCTCGACTCCGACGATCTCGACCTCGCCCGTGGGATCGCCCGATCCGTGCGCGAGCGCGACGGTGGACTCGAGGGCGTGCGCGCGCTCGCGTTCCCGCTCCCGACCCGTGGCTGCGTCCAGGTGTCGATGAACCTCGTCGATCTCGACGCCACCGGTCTGCAACGGGCGTGCGAGCGCGTGCGCGAGCTCGCGAGGCGTGCGGGCCACGACGTGGTCGACGTCGAGGTCGTCGGCCTCGTGCCGGCGAGCGCGCTCGCCGACGTCACGACCGACTTCAGCGCGTGGAGCGGCGTAACCGCCGAGCGCACGATCGAGGTTGCGACGGCCCGGGCCGCGGCCGCGAGCGGCGCTCCCGGACCGGACGGGCCGCCCGACCCGTGACCCCCCGGTGCCGAGCACACGGCGGTGGGGCGTCGGGGCGGATCAAGCCGACGCGGCGTTCCTGCGAGCGAGCGCCCGTTGGCGACGCAACCGGCGACGCTCCCGCTCGGAGAGGCCACCCCAGATGCCGAACTTCTCGGCGTGGTCGAGCGCGTACTCGAGGCACTCCGGCCGGACCTCGCAGCTGCCGCACACCGCCTTGGCCTCGCGCGTCGATGCGCCGCGCTCGGGGAAGAAGAGGTCGGGATCGACCCCGAGGCAGTTGGCTCGCTCCTGCCATCGACGCTCGCCCTCCTCGACGTCGGGGGCGAGCCCGGCGGGTGCGGTGGCCACTGCGAGCAGGTCGCGCACGACGAGCGGTGCGGGCCGGCGCAGGGTTTCGGGCTGCTGAGCTTGACTCTCCATGTGCGGACTTCCCTCGTGCAGTGTCTGGCGCATCGGCTGCCCCCTCGATCTCGACGAAATGACGCCGATGGAATTACAACGCTGTTACTCTGATCGGTGCACTCCGAAGGCGCAAGGGGTTTTTTGCGGCTTCTCGAGGGTTTTGACCGTATTTTCGGAGCCGAAGCTCCAGGAATTCCCTCAGGTGCGCGGGGAGACGGGCCGGAGTCGTCCTGGAGCGGTCGTCGGATCCGCCCCGGATCAGACGCGCAGGTTGTCGGTGGTGCCGGCGTGCTTCGCCGCGAGCACGTCGCGCATCGTCTGCACGAGCGCTTCCGGGTCCCACGGCTTGACGACGTAGGCGTCGGCGCCGAGATCACGCGCGCGCGCCTTGTCGACGTCGGCCGACTTGGCGGAGCACACGATCACCTTCGGCTTCTTCGCCCGGCCCGCGAGCTCCGCGAGCACGAACCAGCCGTCGAGCACCGGCATCATGATGTCGAGGAGCACGAGATCGGGATGCTCCGCGTCGATGCGACGCAGCGCCGTCTCACCGTCGGCCGCGAGCGCCGGGTCGAACCCCGACGCCTCGAGGATCACCCGCAACGTCAAGAGCACATCGGGTTCGTCGTCGACGATCAGGACCTTGGGCTTACTGGACATGTGCGACCTCCTGCTCATCGGCCGCGCGCGTCCGCAACGAGACGCGGAAGGCGGCACCACCCCCTGGAGCGTCCTCGACCCAGACCGATCCACCACAGGCCTCGGCGAGTCCCCTGACGATGGGGAGCCCGAGACCGACGCCCGGCTTCTCGCCGTTCGTGTCGGAACGGTAGAAGCGGTCGAAGATCTTCTCGCGCTCGGCCGGCGGGACACCGGGACCCGAGTCGATGACGGACAGGACGATCTGGTCGGCGTCGTGGTCGAGCACGATCCGAACCGGCGTTGCGCCGTACTTGTGGGCGTTCTCGACGAGGTTGCCGATGATGCGCCGCAACGACTCCGGGTCGGCACGCACCTCACAGGTCTCCGGCACGGTGAGCTCGACCGGTCGGCCCGCGACCTGCGAATCGAGCGCCGACATCCGGATCAGCGCGGCGACGTCGACCCGCCGGAGGAGCGGCATCGACTCGCTGCGCTCCAACTTGGCCGCGGTGAGCATCTCCTCGACCATGTGCGCGAGACGCAGGGCCTGCCGCTCCATGACGTCGAGCAGCTCGGCTCGTTGCTCGAACTCGGTTGCGATCCGCGAGGCCGCGATCGCGCCGCGGATCGAGGTGATCGGCGTGCGGAGCTCGTGACTCACCGACGCCACGAACTGCGACGTCTGCCGACCGGCCTCGAGGAGCTCCGACACGTGGGCGCGCTCCGCCTCGTACAGGCCGGCCTTGGCGATCGCAGCGGCGACCGGTTCCGCGAACAGGCAGAGCAGCTGCATGTCGTACTCGTCGAACGGCCGATCGCCCGACGCGCTGACGTTCAGCACGCCGAGGAGGTGGCCGCGGTGCTGGAGCGGCACGCACATCGCGCTGTCGGGCGCGACGGCGCGCTTCTTGCGGCCGGGGAACTTCTCGGTGTCGACCGGACCGTTCAAGATGATCGGCTCGCGGGTACGGGCGACCTTGCCGGCGATCGACGCGCCCATCATCACGCGGGCGTTGCGCGGCGTCTCGCTCCCTCGCACCGCGACGACACGGAGAGCGTCCTCGCCTTCGAGCAGCATCACCGAGCCCGCCGACGCGCGCAACATCTCCAGCGCGCTGGCGAGGATCACGTCGAGCACCTCGTCGAGATCGAGGACCGAGTTCAAGGCGCGCCCGGCTGCCATCAGCGCGGAGTGCTGCTGCAGGCTCTTCGACAACGCGGAGTTGAGGACCCGCTCGTCGACGATGAGCCGGCTCAGCCGGTGGAGGTGGACCTCCTTCTCGATCGCGTAGACGCAGAATCCGAGGGCCAGCGCCACGAGCGCGATCTGGAGCACGCCGGGCCGCAGCCAGCGGTTCCCCTCGAGTCCGCCGTTGAGCGACGAGATCGCGAACGCGCCACTGAGCGCGACGACGAGGACTCCGGCGATGATCCAGATCTGCAGCCGTCGCTTCTCGACGGCCTCGATCGAGAGGGCCGAGTCTCCACTCAGGCCGGATACCCGGGCCTCGTATCTGATCCGCTCCCGGATCTCCGTCGGGATGACGTCCATACCCGTCCCGCTCCGCACGTCGTGTGCGGCCGATTCCGCTCGGTCGCCTCGTGGGAGGTATCGGGCAGAGCGGGCCCCGCCTTGAGAGCCTCTAGGACGCCCTTCTCGAACGGTTGACCCGCTTGTGCTCGAGGAAGTCGACGAGCACGTAGTCGCCGAGGGTGTCGGGGGTCGTGAAGAACGCCCGACCCCGGTTCACCCGCATCATCCGCTCGACGAAATCGCGCAGGTAGTAGCTCTCGTCGAGCATGAAGGTGTTGATCCGGATGCCTTCCTTCGTGCACCGGGCGACCTCGCGGAGGGTCTCCTCGATCGTCACCGGCGACGGTGGGTAGTTGAAC
>JBBQMI010000203.1:0-4737 GCA_038328825.1 Acidimicrobiia bacterium
GCGCGCCCGGATGCTCGTGGGCGGCACGATCGGCCTCGTCGACCGTCAGGCCCGCGACTCGCTCGCCGCGAGCCTGCAGCCGGTGATCGCGGAGCACCGCCGTCTGTGGCTGGCCCGAAACCGCCCCGGCGGCCTCGACGACAGCGCCGCGTGGCTCGAGCACCTCCTCTCCTGCTACGAGACCGGCGAGACCCTCAGCAACTGGGGGATCTCGACGTAGTGATCGACGCCGTGATCGACGCCGTGATCGACGCGGATCTCAGCTCCCTCCCCGTGGCGCTCGCCCGGCGGTAGGGCTCAGCCAACACCGCCGCGCACGCGCGTCCGGCGGTCACGGTGCACGCGCGGCGTCGACGGAACCGTCGTCGTGGTGGTGGTCGAGACCGTCGTGGTCGTGGTCGTCGACGCGGTCGTGGTGGTGGTCGTGCCGGTCGGCGCGCCCGCGACGCGGCCCGAGGTCGGGTCGGCCATCAGCGAGGTCGCGTCGATCGCCTCGAAGTCGGAACCCTTCAGGGCCTGGAGGCTGTGGAGGTCGTCGTTGTCGAAGCGGTCGTCGGGTGCACCCGAGATGAACCAGGAGCTGCCGTTGTCGGCGACGATCGCGCCGTACCGCTTCAGCGCGGTCAGGACGACCTTCGCCTGCGGCGGAGCGGTCGAGATGTCGACGTTCGCCTTGAGTCGGAAGCGTTGACCCATCGGCGCCCGGCTCGAGTCGTTCACTCCCGCGCGGTGGGTCGCGGGCCAGACGTACCGGTTGTCGGTGTTGTCGAGCGTGATGCGGATGGCGTGGTCGATCACGCCGGCGGCGACCTCGTCGTAGCGGACCAGGCCGGGAAGGATCGGAAGACCGGCGGCGTCGGCCGACGTGTCGCCGGGGGTCCGGAGCGCGTTCGACGTGAGGTCCCACACCGCGCCCGACCCGGCGGTCCACGACGCGCCGCCGTTCTGCGGATACGAGGCGTAGGTCTCGTAGAGGCGGCACCGGTCGCGGTCGACGACGAGCACGTGCCGGTCACCGCTCGACGACGCGCCGCC
This sequence comes from Acidimicrobiia bacterium, assembly GCA_038328825.1. GTDB lineage: Bacteria > Actinomycetota > Acidimicrobiia > IMCC26256 > JANYLB01 > JANYLB01. The sequence goes on from JBBQMI010000203.1 coordinate 1,036, forward strand.
CTCGATCGGCGCGTTCGCGGGGATCGGGTAGGGGCCGGGGTCGCTCTCGTCGCCGTACTCGAACGTGATCGGGACTTTGGCCTGGGTGCCGGGAACCGTCGTGAACGGGATCCCGATCGGACCACCGTCGTACTGGCCGGCGCCGAAGTCGGCGTGCAACGACTTCGTCGCACCGGCGCTCGCGACGTACGTCGCCGACTTCGGATCGACCGGCAACCCCCGCACGTCGGCATGCCAGTGGCTGTCGGCCGGCGCCGTCGTGCAGGCGGGCGCGCCCGGGATCGGCGCGGCTCCCGCCACCCGGTCGCCGATCGGGACGAGCGATGCCGCGAGGACGGCCAGGAGGAACAGGGGAATCGGGGCGATCCGTCGCACCCCCGGAGTATCGGCATCCGGACCCGCGAATCTCGACCCCTCCCACCAACTTGTCGCGCAGACGCGCCCCTGGGGTCACGGGCCGCGACAAGTTCCGGGAAGGGCGCCTACGCTCCGCCGCATGCTCGAGAGATTCCGCATCGACGGTCAGATCGCCATCGTCACCGGCGCGGGTCGCGGCATCGGTGCCGCCACCGCGCTGGCGCTCGCCGAGGCCGGCGCCGACCTGGTCCTCGCGGCGCGGACGAAGGAGCAGCTCGACCTGATCGCCGACCAGGTCCGGGGCTTCGGTCGCCGGGCGCTCGTGATCCCGACGGACGCGAACGACATCGAGAACCTCGTGGCCCTCGCCGCGGCTGCGGTCGAGGAGTACGGGGGCATCGACATCGTGATCAACAACGCCGGTGGCTCGGCGCCCCGGCCGCTGCTCGAGACGAGCGTCGGCTACCTCGAACGCTCGTTCCACTTCAACACCAGCACCGCGTTCGCGTTGAGCAAGGCCGCGATCCCGCCGATGCTCGAGCGCGGTGGCGGTGCGATCGTGAACATCTCGTCGGCGATCGGCCGGTTGTCCGACCGAGGCTTCGTCGCCTACGGCACCGCCAAGGCCGCGCTCACGCACATGACGCGTCTGATGGCAGCCGACCTCGCGCCGCGCATCAGGGTGAACGCCATCGCGGTCGGGTCCGTCGCCACGAGCGCGCTCGAGACGGTGCTCACCGACGACGACCTGCGGAAGCAGATGGAAGACGGCACGCCGCTCAAGCGTCTCGGTCAACCCGACGACATCGCCCTCGCCGCGCTCTACCTCGCCTCGCCCGCCGGCAGCTTCGTCACCGGCAAGCTGCTCGAGGTCGACGGCGGCCTCGAGGCGCCGAACCTCGCGCTCGGCCTCCCCGACCTGTAAGGACCGATGGTCTCCATCCTCCTCAAGGTGCTGCCGCTCGCCATCGGCGCCGCCGTCAGTCCGACGGTGCTGACCGTCGTCGTGTTGCTCCTCGCCGGCGCGAAGACCCGGCGCGACGCGGTCGCGTTCGCGATCGGCACTGCACTCGTCAGCGTCGCCATCGGACTCGCGGTCCTGTTCGTGTTCAATCGGGCGCTCGAAGCGCACCACGACAGCGCGGGGCATCGGAGCGCGGTGGTCGACGTGGTCCTCGGGCTCGTCCTGCTCGCGCTGGCCGTTCGTGAAGTCGTCGCGAGACCCAAGGCGAAGGAACCGAAGGCCCGGCGCGAGCTCGGTGTCGGCGGTGCGTTCGCGCTCGGGGCTGCGGTCATGGCCGCGAACTTCAGCAGCCTCGTGCTCTACCTCGCCGCACTGAAGGAGATCGTCCGGGCCGACGTCGCCACCGTCAGCGAGCTCGTCGTGACCGCCGTGTTCATCGTGATCATGCTGCTGCCGGCCGAGGTCCCGTTGCTCCTCACGGTCGTCGCACCGGACTCGTCGCAACGCATCCTCACGAGCATCGGCGCGTCGGTGAAGCGCCATTCGCGCACGATCACGATCGTCGTGCTCGTGGTCTTCGGCGCTTACCTGCTCGCGAAGGGCGTCCTGAAGCTGTGACCGCCCGGCACCGACGCCCTCGTCAGGGCCGCCAGAACGCGGGGCTGCTCGCGCCCTTCGGGATCTCCTCGAGCGGCACGGTGAGCTCCTCGACGCTCGGGCCGACCTGGGCGCCGATCGGATCGAGCACCGCAAGGTCGAAGCCGTAGACGGCGGCCGCGGTGCCGGAGAAGACCTGGCGGAGGTCTTCGGGCGACCAGTCGTGGAACGAACGGCGGAGGCTCTCTCGCGAATAGGGCGACGTGCCCTCGTTGTGCGGGTAGTCGGCACCCCACATCACCTTGTGGAGCCCGAGCTTCTTCATCACCTGCGCTTCGCGCGGTGCAGGGAAGCTCACACCGATCCACACGTTGCGTTCGAAGTACTCGGTGGGTGTGAGCGGGAGTCGCATGTCGTTCTTGAGGTTCATCTCGCCGATGCGCCCGCCCGCCATCATCATGTGCATGCCGTCGAGCTGACGCAGCAGCGGCGGGACCCAGTCGCAACCCTGTTCGGTGAGGACGAGACGCAGCGACGGGAACCGTTCGAAGACGCCGCTCATCACGAGCTGCCAGAACGGCCGGTGCGCGAACCACGGCGTCTCGATCATCCACTGGATGGTCGACGACGGATTCTTGCCGTAGTCGGGCATGCCGCTCCCCCCCGTGTGGTGGTTCACCACGAGGTCGAGGTCCTGGCAGACCGCCCACAGGCGGTCGTAGTGATCGGAGTAGTACGGCGGCAGGTCGGAGTCGTCGGGGATGGCGGGAATGAGCACGCCGCCGCGCAGGCCGTTGGCCGCGATCCACTCGACCTCAGCGATCGCGACGTCGAGGTCGTCGATGAAGATCTGACCGATCCCGGCGCGGCGCGCCGGGAAGCGAGAGCAGAAGTCGGCGAGCCAGCGGTTGTGGGCACGCAGACCGGCCCACCGGCGGCGGTAGTCCTCGGCGTCCTGCGGCGGACGGGCGATCACCACACCCGTCGGGAAGAACGGTGGCACGGTGTTGGGGAAGGTGACCTCGGCGACGATGCCGTCCTTCTCGAGATCACCGACGCGGCGCTCGTCGTCCCAGTTGCGCGACCGGCCGTCGTCCTGGAGGTCGCGGAACGGGTTGCTGTACCCACCGCGCCACGCGTCGAACTCGGGCACCCACTCGGCCTCGAGGTACTCGCGGTACTGCTCGTGCGAACCGCCGGCGTGGCAGTCGGCCGAGATGATCGTGTAGCGGGCGGTGTCAGGCATCGAGCTGGAAGACCCGCAGGGCGTTGTCGCGGAGGAACGGGGCCCAGACGTGGTCCCGGAACGCGACGTCAGGCATCTCGGTGAAGATGCGCTCGAGGCTCAGGCCCATCGGGTAGTAGCCGGCGTACAGGACCTTGTCGGCACCGCGGGTGTTGGCGTAGTCGATGATCGCCTGCGGGTAGTACTTCGGGGCGAAGGCGCTGGTCATGTAGTGCAGGCCCGGCCACTTGAGCATGAGCTTCACCGCCAGGGCCTCCCAGGGCTCGGCCCCGTGGCGCATGACGATGACCAACTCGGGGAAGTCGTAACAGACCTGGTCGAAGTGCATGACGTCCTGCACGTGGCTCGGCAGGCGGGGTCCGGCGATGCCGGCGTTGGCCACGATGGGGATGCCCAGGTCGATGCAGGCCTGGTAGATCGGGTAGTAGCGACGGTCGCTGACCGGCACCGGCGGGTTGCAGCCCGAGGGGAACGTGGTCACGGCCTTGATGTCATGCTCGTCGTGGGCCGAGCGGATGAGGTTGATGGCTTTGGCGAT
>JBBQMI010000204.1:0-4734 GCA_038328825.1 Acidimicrobiia bacterium
GACGTCGCCGTAGTCGACCGGCGTGAGCTCGTTCGACGGGTCCAGCCGGTACGACTCGGGCACGTCGGCCACGACGCGGGGTGTGTACGGCGCGAACACGTCGGCCCTGGTCGCGCGGGTCAGGAACGTGTTGTCGACTCCGAACATCACGTCGCCGAGGGGCTTGCCCTTGGTGAGGATCACCTGGTTCAGCGCGCTGCCGGCGTCGCCCGACTTGAGGATCTTCACCTTCACGTCGTGGTCCGCCTCGAACGCGCGCAGATCGGCCTTCGAGACCGCGAACGAGTCGTGGGTCACGAGGGTGACCGTGCGGGAGTCGCTCGAGCTGCTGCACGCGGCGAGCGCGGCGCCCATCAGGAGCAGGGCGACGGTGATGCAGAGGAGACGGCGCATGTCAGGGGGTCCTCGGGTTCGTGCGGTCGTGCGGTTCGGAGCTCGGGGAGGTCGCGGAGGTCGGGCCGGGGCGGACGACGAGCAGGACGCCATCGGAGAGGGTGATGCGCGCGACCGCGTCGGCGAGCTCGTTGCTCACGCCTCGGCTCGAACCCGGGACGAGGTCCTCGTCGAGGAGCGGCCAGCGCAGGCCCTTGGTCCGGATGCCGCGCGCCGCGCCGCCGAGCGGGAGCAGGGTGACGAGCTCGCCGGGTCGGCCGGAGATCGTGACCGAGTCGCGCACGACGGTGGCCGTCGCTTCGCCGATGCGCGCCTCGATCTCGAGGTCGGCGAAGTCGGGCGACGCGAGCAACAGCGCGTTGGCCAGGAAGTGGTCGAGCCGGCCACCGCCCGCGCCGACGACCACGACGCGTCGCGCGCCCCGAGCGCGCGCGACGTGGAGCGCGAGCTCGAGGTCGGTGGCGTCCTTGTCGGCGGGATGCCGTTCGACGTTGCTCCCGTCGGCGACCGCGGCATCGAGGTCGGCGGGATCGACCGAATCGAGGTCACCGACGACGACGTCGACCACGAGGCCGGCGGCGCGGGCGTGGCCGAGACCCGAGTCGGCGGCGACGAGGATCGCATCGGCCGGGATCCCGGCGAGGGCAGTGGGCGTGGGTGCGTCGCCTCCGGCGAACACGATCGCCGTCGTTGGGATCTCGTTGCCCATCGGTTCCTCCCTGCGCCGGCATGACCCGGATCAGGTTCGAACGGTCGGCGGCTGCGTGCCGCCCTCTCAGCCCGGCGCACCGGACTCCCGTGTGACTGTGACCTGCTGGTGTGACGTGAGTTGCCCGCCAGGTTAGCGGGTCGAAGTGACTAGCGACGCGGCCTGGGGGCGAGGGCTCGGACCGCGTCGGCCTGCCACGGGTTCTCGGGCCACCCGCGCTTGCTCCGGGCCCGCTGCACCCGGTGCAGCCACTCGACGACGGTCTCCGGGTCGTGACCGAGGCGCACCAGTGCGCCGCCGATGACCGTTCCGGTGCGTCCCCGCCCGGCGTGGCAGTGCACCAGCACGCCGTCGCCTGCCAACATCGCGTCGACGACCACGTCGACCGCGGCCTCGACTTGGAAGAGCTCGACCTCGGGGTCGGACGGCCCCGAAACGTACTGGTCCTGGAGCTCGAACGCGTGTGACCGGAGGGGGAGCGGGTCGTAGCGCGCGGTGCGATCGGTGAGACACACGATGTGACGGAAGCCCTCGGCGTGCAGCAGATCCCAGTCGGCGCGGTGGGGGTAGGCCATGCCCGCGAGGGGCGCGGGTGCGCGCGTCGCCCACCACAGCTCTGAGGGGATCGCGATGGTGCCGATGAAGCCCGGCGCGCTTCCCGGCGCGGCGAGCCGCGGCGGCCCCGTCACGGAACGCCCGTCACGGAACGCCCGTCACCGAACGCCCGTCACGGAACGCCCGTCACCGGGAGCTGGCGAGGAGCTCCCCGACGGGGTCGAGGTCGTACGGCGCGCCCACCATCACGATCATGTGGGTCGCGCCGGCGTCGAGGTAGGCCTGCCAGTCGCCGATCTCACCGGGCTGGATCGCGACGGTGCGCTCGATCGTGGCGGGATCGGTGCCGACCTTGGCGCACCACTCGTCGAGCACCGCGTTCTTGGCCGCGAAGTTCTCGGGCGGACCGAACGAGTTCCACATCTGCGCGTGCTGGGCCACCAGCCGGAGGGTGACCTTCTCGCCGCTGCCGCCGATGAGGATCGGCAGCGGTCCCGTCGGTGGGGGCACGAGCTTCTTGATCCGCTCCTCGATCACCGGCAACGCGTCGGCGAGGATCCGGAGCCGACCGGGCGCGGTGCCGAACTCGTAGCCGTACTCGGTGTAGTCGCGTTCGAACCAGCCCGAGCCGATGCCGAGGATGAACCGTCCGTGGCTGATGAGATCGATGGTGCGGGCCATGTCGGCGAGCAGGTTCGGGTTGCGGTACGAGTTGCATGTGACGAGCGCGCCGAGGCGGGCGTGCTCGGTGTCGGCTGCCATCGCGGCCAGGAGGGTGTAGCCCTCGTAGTGGTTCGCATCGGGGTTGCCGTAGAGCGGGAAGAAGTGGTCCCACGTCCAGATGCTGTCGACGCCCATGGCGTCGGCCGCCTTCCACGCGGCGCGCATCTCGTCGACCGTGCCCTGTTGGGGGTGCAGCTGCACCCCGACCTGGAATCTGCTCATGTGATGAACCTACCGGTAGTTGCCGGTGTGGCCCATGCTGTAGCGCCCGGGTTGGGGGAAGAAGCAGATCCCGTGGGGCCCGGCGCCGACCTGGAAGGTCTTGATGAGTGTCCCGGTGTTGGTGTCGATCACGTACACCGCGGAGTTGTACCGCCCGCTCAACCACAGCTGGCTGCCGTCGGGTGAGACGCCGCCCATGTCGGGGCTCCCACCGATGTTCCACGTGGTGAGGACCGTGTTCGTGGCGAAGTCGAAGACCGACACGGTGCCGGCGAGCCGGTTGCTCACGTAGAGCTTCGTGCCGTCGCGGCTCGGGTACATGCCGTGGGCGCCCTTGCCGGTCACGACGAACCCGACCTCGGTCATCGTCGCGGGATCGACGATCGACACGCCGCCCCGACCCTGGTTGGCCGCGTAGACGAGCTTGCCGTCGGGCGCGAGCTTCACGTCGACGGCGGCGCCGCCGAGGTCGACCTCACCGGTGACCGCCATCGTCGCGAGGTCGATGCGCACCAGCCAGCCGCCGTCGAACTCGGTGCTGGCGAACATCGTCGTTCCGTCGGCGCTGAAGTCGGCGTGGTTCACGCCGCGGTGCGGGATGGACAGCGACGAGATGAGCGACCAGTCGTGCGGGTTGCGGAAGTCGATCTTCTGCTCGCGCTCGGCCATCACCGCGGCCTTGGTGCCGTCGGGCGTGAAGTACAGGTTGTACGGGTCGTTCACCGGGATGTTGGCCCCGGGCTTCCCGGTCATCGGGTCGATCGGGGTGAGCGTGTTGCCGCGGTTGTTGTTGATGTAGAGCGTCTTGAGGTCCCACGACGGCACCACGTGTTGCGGCAGGTCGCCGGTGCTGAAGTGGTCGACGATCTGCATGGTCGCGACGTCGATCACGTCGAGGGTGTCGGACTCGCTGTTCGGGACGTAGACGCGCGTCGGCACGCCCGCGACCGCCGGGCTCATCATGTTGGCGCCCGTTTGCGCGTACACGTTCACCGGCGCGGGCGGCGGGGGTGTGGTCGTCGACGTCGCGGCGGTCGTCGACGACGTGCTCGTGTTGCGCCGGCCCTGTGAGCGGTCGGAGCCGTCGCCCGTCGTGCAGGCCGAGAGCAGGAGCCCGCACGCCAGCGCGGCGGTCACCAGGGTGCGGAGCCGGGTGCCGACACCGGGACGGAGACCGTGGGTGGATCGGGGACGCACGCGCTTCGGCACGGCGACGTTCTAGCAGGGGGCCCGAGGGCGGGGGCGGCGGAAGCAGGTGGCATGATCGATCCGATGTTCGTCACGAACCACGTGCTGGCCGGTGCCCTCGTCGGCCTCGTGCTGCCGCACCACCCGGGCCAGGCCCTCGTCGGTGGCGTCGCCTCGCACGTGATCATGGATCTCACGCCCCACTGCGGCGACGCGACGCTCACCGAAGACGAGTTCTTCCTGATCGCCCGCCGCGACGGCTTGCTCGCGCTCGGAGTCCTCGCGGTGGTGCTGCTCGCCGCTCCGGCGCCCCGGCGGGCCGTGGTCGCGGGCGTTGTCGGCGCAGTGCTCCTCGATCTCGACAAGCCCTGCAAGCGCTTCTTCGGCTTCGACCCGTTCCCGCGCGCCATCGGTCGGTTCCACAGCTGGATCCAGAACGAGGCGCCGCACCGTCTGCCCCATGAGGTCGGCGCCGGCGGCGTGCTCGCGATCGCGACGATCGGCGGCGTGGCGGGGCGACGCAGGGCTGCGGCCACGATGAGAAGGGTGGAAGCGACATGACGATTCGGGAGCTCCTCGTGGGCGGGGAGCGGCGGCCGGCCCGAGACGGGGCGACCTTCGCGGTCCGGGAACCCGCGACGGGAGGCGTGCTCGCCGAGGTCGCCCGCGCCGGCTCCGCCGACGTCGCCGACGCCCTCACGATCGCGGCCTCGGCGTTCGAATCGGGCCGGTGGTCCGCCACCGGCGCGACCGCGCGTGGTCGGGTGCTGGGTCGGGTCGCGGCACTGCTGCGCGAACGCGCCGACGAGATCGCCACCGTGGAGGCACGCAACGCGGGCAAGCCGCTCGGCGACGCCCGTTGGGAGGTCGAGGCCGCCGCGGCCACGTTCGAGTACTACTCGGGCGCGGCGAACAAGCTCTTCGGCGAGGTCGTGCCGGTCCAG
>JBBQMI010000205.1:0-4724 GCA_038328825.1 Acidimicrobiia bacterium
CCGCCCGGCGTTCCCACGCTCGCCGTCGAAGCGGGAACGAGCTTCGGCTGGGAGCGCTACGCCGACGACGTCGTCGCGATCGACCGGTTCGGCGCATCGGCGCCCGGCGCGACCGTGATGCGGGAGTTCGGCTTCACGACCGAGCACGTCACCGAGCGGGCGATCGAGCTCCTGGGCCTCGACGGCGACTGACATCGGCGAGGCCCACCAACGGTCACGGGGTGGACGGGTTCTCGGCGGCGAGGTCGAGGGCCTCGCGGAAGTGGCGTTCGTAGTCGGCGGGCTTGGAGTGCGCGTTCAGGCCGCTGGTGTTGGGCATCACGTAGACGGGTCGGCCGCCGAGGGGCTCGGGCTGCAGGCCCATCTTCGCCTTCTTGTCGACGGCGATCCGCCATCCGGTGATCCCCACGACGCACAGCACGCCCGGCCGCAGCCACTCGACGAGGCGCGCCACCCGCTCCGTGCCGGCGCGGTACTCCGCCGCCGACACCTGGTCGGCACGCGGCGTCGCGCGCAGCACGAGGTTCGTCATGCCCACGCCGTGGTCGACGAGCGCCGAGAGCGGGTCGCGGTCACGCGTCACCAGGCCCGACGCCAGCGCCGCGGGCCAGAAGCGGTTGCCCGGGCGGGCGTAGCCGACGCCCGCGTCGGCGGTGTAGAGGCTCGGGTTCAGGCCGGCGATCAGGATGCGCATCCCCGGCGCGACGGTGTCGGGCAGGAGTCGGCCGCGACGGCCCGAGACCGTGATCCACGCGTCGTCGACGCGGACGTCGTCGAGCTCGAACCCCGCGCCGGCGACGACGTCGGTGAACGGTTCGGTCTGCCACTGCGCGAACCGTCGTCCCGTGAAGTCGTCGGTGGTCAGCTCGTCGAGCTCGGCGTCGCCGCGGGTCACACTCAGGACCACGGGCGCGTCGAGCTCGCAGGCCTGGTGGAGCTGGCGGAGCGCCAGGGCCAGGCGCGTGCGCGCGACGTGCAGGTAGCTGGCGCGCGCCCACGCCCCACCGAGGCACCCGGTCCGGAACGGGAGGTTCTCCAGGTCGGCCCGGACGCGCAACGCGCCGGGAGCGGCCCTGCCGGCGAGCTCGAGCATGGCTTCGGTCGCGTCGAGTGCGACGGCTGGTGTTCCCAGCGCGGCGAGGTCGAGGCCGGGGCCGCAGCCGAGGTCGGAGCGGATGTCGCCGGGAGCCACCCGGGTGGCGAACGCGGCCGCGGCATCGGTCGGGCGACCGGACCGTTTCGTCGCCCATTCGGCGCCTCGGGCCTCGTACACGCGGACGGTCTCGGGATCCATGGACCGTATGATCCCCGCGATGGACGGTGAGCGCGTCGCACTCTCGGCTGCCCTCGTCGTGTTCGGGGCCACGGGCGACCTGGCCGGTCGCAAGCTCTACCCCGCGCTGGCGACCCTGGCCGTGACCCGGCAGCTCCCGAGCCGTTTCGCGCTCGTCGGCGTAGCTCGCACCGAGATGGACGACGGCGAGCTCGCCGAGCGGGTGCGCGAGGCGATGGTCGAGGCCGGGAAGTCGCCCGAGGAGATCGCCGCCTTCGACGAGCTCGAGATGTGCATCCGCTACGTAGCCGGCAACGCCGACGACCCCGCCACGTACGAGCGCCTGTCGACCGTGCTCGACGAATGCGACGCCCGTCACGGCACCGCCGGCAACCGCCTGTACTACCTGTCGACGATCCCAAAGCTGTTTCCCGTGATCGTGGCGCACCTCGGCGCGGCCGACCTCGGTGAGGAACCCCCGGGAACCTTCCGCCGTCTCGTGATCGAGAAGCCGTTCGGCCACGACCTCGAGAGCGCCGTCGCGTTGAACGACGACCTCCACAGGGTGTTCGCGGAGCACCAGATCTTCCGGATCGACCACTACCTCGCCAAGGAGACGGTCCAGAACATCCTCGCGATGCGCTTCGCCAACGCGATCTTCGAACCGCTCTGGAACCGTCGTTACGTCGATTCGGTCGAGATCACCGTGGCCGAGGCCCTCGGCGTCGAGCATCGCGGCACGTTCTACGAGCAATCGGGTGCGCTGCGCGACATCGTGCAGAACCACGTGCTCCAGGTGCTCGCGCTCGTCGCGATGGAACCGCCGGCGTCGTTCGCGGCCGACGCCGTACGCGACGAGAAGGTGAAGGTGCTCCGCTCGATTCGTCCGCTCCATCCCGAGCACCTCGCCGACGTCGTCGTGCGGGGGCAGTACACGGCCGGAGAGATCGACGGCATCGCGGTGCCGGGCTACCGCGACGAAGAGGGGGTCGCGCCCGACAGCACGACCGAGACGTATCTCGCGGTGCGGATCGAGGTCGACAACTGGCGCTGGGCCGGTGTCCCCTTCCTCATCCGCACCGGCAAGCGCCTCCCGCGCCGCGTCACCGAGGTCGCGCTGCACTACAAGCGCGTGCCGTTCCTCCCGCTGCCTGCGAGCGCGGTCGATTCCATCGAACCCAACACGACCGTGCTGCGCATCCAGCCGATGGAAGGCGTCGAGGTCTCGTTCGCGGCGAAGGTCCCGGGCTCGCCGTTTCGCGTGCGTACGGTGCCGCTCGAGTTCTCCTACGACCGGTTCGCCGAGCGCGCGCCCGAGGCCTACGAGCGGGTGCTGTTCGACGCGCTGCAGGGCGATCCGACACTCTTCATCCGCGAAGACGAGGTTGCCCAGGCGTGGCGCGTCGTCCAGCCGCTCATCGACGCGTTCCGTTCGGGCAGCGTTCCCCTCCATTCGTACCCGGCCGGCACGTGGGGACCGGCCGAAGCCGAGGCCCTGTTCCCCGATCCCGACAACCACTGGAGAGAACCGTGAACGGTGAGGTGCGTGGGGTGACCGACGTGGCCCAAGCCTTCGCCGACCTCGTGATCGCGGAGGCACCCACCTCGGTCGCGCTCTCGGGTGGCGAAACGGCGAAGGAGAGCTACGCCCGCCTCGCGGCGGCGCGCCCCGACTGGTCGGGCGTCGACGTCTACTACGGCGACGAGCGTTTCGTGCCCCTCGACGATCCTGATTCCAACGCGGGGATGGTGCGACGGGTGCTCCTCGCGACCGTGCCCCCTGCGTCGCACCACCCGATGTACCAAGACGGCCTCAGCATCGAGGAGGGCGCTGCGGCCTACGGGCGCCTGCTCCGTGACGTCGGCCCCGTGGCCCTCGTGCACCTCGGACTCGGTCCCGACGGTCACACCGCGTCGTTGTTTCCCGGTTCACCCGCGCTCGACGAGACCCGCCACCGGGTCGTCGTGAACGGCGACGACCTGCACCCACACCCGCGCCTCACGGTCACGTACCCGTGGCTGGAGACCGCGCCCCTCATCGTGTTCACGGTGGCCGGCGAGGAAAAGCGCGACGCGTTCACGCGCATCCGCAACGGCGAGGACCTCCCCGCAGGGCGGGTCCGCGGCGAGCGGATCATCTGGCTCGTCGACCGCGCCGCCCTCGGCTGAGGGTCCGCGCCCCCGACCCCAAGCCCTCGTTCCGGTCATCGGTCGCGTTGGCGGCCAACGCGGATCCTGACCAGAACGGGGGCTATTAGGCTCGGCTCCGTGCTGAACCGGACGCAGTCGTTGGCCCTGGTCACGTCGCCGCTCGACGAGATGATGCAGGAGGCGGCCCGGCTGCGCGACCTCGGACACGGGCATCGCATCACCTACTCGCCGAAGGTGTTCATCCCGCTCACGATGCTGTGCCGCGACCGCTGCGGGTACTGCACCTTCGCGAAGCCTCCGGCCCGGCTCGACCACCCGTACCTCCCGCTCGACGACGTGCTCACGATCGCCCGCGCCGGCGCCGCGCTCGGCTGCCACGAAGCCCTCTTCACCCTCGGGGAGGCGCCCGAGGCGCGCTACCCCGCCGCGGCCGACTGGCTCGCGGCCCACGGGTACCCGTCGACCGTCGACTACGTGGTCGCGGCCGCGCGGGCGGTGCTGACCGAGACCGGCCTGCTCCCCCATGCGAACGCCGGCGCCCTCGACGAAGCCGACCTCACCCGGCTCCGCGCGGTCAGCCCTTCGCAGGGGATGATGCTCGAGACGCTCGCCGCGCGTCTCGGCGAGCCCGGTGGTCCGCGCTTCGGCGCCCCCGACAAGACCCCGGAGCGGCGCCTCGCCACCCTCGAGGCCGCGGGGCGGGCGAAGGTGCCGTTCACGACCGGCGTCCTCGTCGGCATCGGCGAGACCCGCGCCGACCGGCTCACCGCGCTGCAGGCCATCGCGGCCAGCCACGAGCGCCACGGCCACGTGCAGGAGGTGATCGTCCAGAACTTCCTGCCCAAGCCCGGGACCTCGATGCGCCAGTCACCCGCGTGTCCCCAGGATGACTTCGCCGAGGCCATCGCCCTCGCCCGGCTCGTCCTGCCGCCCGAGGTGCACGTGCAGGCCCCCCCCAACCTGTCCGACGACTTCGGGGCGCTGCTCGGCGCTGGCATCGACGACTGGGGTGGCGTCTCGCCGGTGACGGCCGACCACGTCAACCCCGAGCGACCCTGGCCCGCTCTCGACCGGCTGCGCGACGCCACCGAGTCCCGGGGCTTCGCGCTTGCTCCTCGACTCACGATCTACCCCGCGTTCGCGCTGCAGCCCGAACGGTGGCTCGACGAGGCCCTGCGCTTCCCGGTGCTCGACCGCCGCGACGCCGAAGGCCTGGGCCGCGACGACCCCGGCGCGCTGTTCCCTCAGCTCGTTGGTGAGCTCACCAACGTCGGTGACGGCGTCGAGGTGAAGCTCGTCG
>JBBQMI010000206.1:0-4695 GCA_038328825.1 Acidimicrobiia bacterium
CTCCGGTGCCTGGTTCGCCTCGGCGCGGGCGCCTTGACGACGGGCCACGCTCGCCGCGGCCACGGTCATCACGCACCGTCTGTTCACCACCTACCTGCCACCGATCTGGGGCAACTACGCGATGAAGTGGCTCATCGCCAACGGCTACCTCTGAGTCCCCCGGGATCGGCGAGCCGCCCGAGCGCGGCGCCACGACGATGCGCGGAGCCCGTTCCGTCGTGGGCGAGGATGGGCTGGTGGAACTCCTCCTGTTGTCGAACTCCACCAACTACGGCGCGCGGATGTTCGCCCACGCCGCCGAGGCCATGGTGGACGTCGCGGCCGGTGATCCGGTCACGTTCGTGCCCTTCGCCCTCGCCGACTGGGACGGCTACGCCGACCGCGTCACCGACGCGCTCGACGCCTTCGGCATCGAGGTCACGTCGGCGCACCGGTGCGACGCGCCCGACCGGGCGATCCGCGACGCGAAGGTCGTGCTGATGGGCGGGGGGAACAGCTTCCGCCTCCTCGACACGCTGTACGGCCTCGACGTGATCGCGGAGCTCGGGCGCCACGTCCGCGACGGTGCGACCCGCTACATGGGGGCGTCGGCGGGGACCAACATCGCGTGCCCGACGATCCGCACGACCAACGACATGCCGATCTGCCTCCCTCCGACGTTCGCCGCGCTCGGCCTGCTGCCGTTCCAGATCAACCTCCACTACTTCGACCACGATCCGGCGTCCACGTTCATGGGCGAGAGTCGCGAGGAACGGATCGCAGAGTTCCTCGAGGAGAACGACTGTCCGGTGCTCGCGATGTACGAGGGCACGTGGCTGCGAGTCAGCGGAGTGAAGGCCACGGTCACCGGACGGGCGCGTCTGTTCCAACGCAAGGGTTGTGAGGGGTTCGACGACGGCGTCGACGTGTCGGAGCTCCTCGATCTGACCCCGACGTTCGACGACGGAAAACGCCCCGAACGCGGCTGATCGGCCGTCCGGCGCCGGTCGGAACGGCACCTGAGTGCGGTATCCTGGGGGTTCAGTCGTTCACTCACCGGGGACCCTTCTGCCATCTGGCCCAACTGGCCGGATCTTTCGCCGCCTCCTCTGAGCCCACTTCGAGGAGCTTCATGCCCCCACCCCCGCTCGTCCGCGTGACCGCTGTCGTCTACTGCGAGGCGAACTTCGGTGCCATCGACGGCAAGACCGCGAACGGTCTGGTCCGCCACTCCGAGAAGTACGAGATCCTCTCGGTGATCGACAGCACGCAATCGGGCCTCGACGCCGGTGCAGTGCTCGGCGACAAGCCGAACTCGATCCCGATCGTTGCCGACCTCGCCGAGGCGATCGCGTCGGCCGGAGGCGTTCCCGACACCCTGATCTTCGGTGTGGCGCCGTCGAGCGGCATGCTCTCGCCCGTCGAACGCCGGGTCATGCTCGACGCGATCGAACGCGGCATGAACCTCGTCAACGGCCTGCACGAGTTCCTGAACGACGACCCCGAGTTCGCCGCGGCCGCTGCTGCGCACGGCACGACGATCCTCGACGTGCGTCGTCCGCGAGACAAGAAGGACCTCCGGATGTTCAGTGGCCGGATCAGCGAGGTCACCTGCCCGCGCATCGCCGTGCTCGGCACCGACGGCGCGATCGGCAAGCGCACCACCGCCACGATCCTCACGCAAGCGTTGAACGACCGCGGGATCAAGGCGGTCCTCGTCGGCACCGGTCAGACCGGTCTCATCCAGGGGGCCCGCTACGGCGTGGCGCTCGACGCGATCCCGTGTCAGTTCTGCTCGGGTGAGATGGAGACCGCGGTGGTGGAGGCGTTCGAAGGCGAGCACCCCGACGTGATCATCGTCGAGGGCCAGGGCGCGTTGAGCCACCCCGCGTACCTCACCTCGAGCTTCATCCTGCGCGGGAGCCGGCCCCAGGGCGTCATCCTGCAGCACGCACCGGCCCGACCCATGCTCGGCGACTTCCCCGACATCCCGATGCCGACCGCGGCAAGCGAGATCAACCTCATCCAGACGTTCGCCGACACCACGGTCATCGGGCTCACGATCAACCACGAGCACATGACCGACGCCGAGGTCACGGCCGCGATCGCGCTGTACGAGGTCGAGCTCGGCATCCCCGCGACGGATGCACTGACGCGTTCGCCCGATCGACTGGTCGACATGGTGCTCCGCGCGTTCCCCGAGCTCGAGCCGAAGTTGGCCTCCGCCGCGACATGACCGCGCCGAGGCTCGAGATTCGCCTCGACCGGATCCGCCACAACGCACGCGCGCTCGTCGAACGACTCGGCGGCCGCGGGATCTCCGTCACCGGTGTGACCAAGGCGACGCTCGGCTCGCCGGAGGTCGCGCGCGAGCTCGTGGCCGCGGGCGTGCGCTCGATCGGTGAGTCGAGGCTCGAGAACATCGAGGCGTTGCGCGCCGCCGGCGTGGCGGGCCCCATGACGTTGATCCGGTCGCCGATGCTCAGCCAGGTCGACCGGGTCGTGGCACACGTCGACACGAGCCTCAACACCGAGCTCGACGTGATCCGGTGCCTCTCCGTCGCGGCGCAGGCGCGCGGCACGGACCACGCAGTGATCCTCATGGTCGAGCTCGGCGACCTGCGAGAGGGCATCCTGGCGGGCGACCTCGACGCGGCGGTCCGCGAGACGCTCGGGCTCCCGGGCATCGTCCTACGGGGGATCGGGACCAACCTGGCCTGTCAGAGCGGCGT
Organism: Acidimicrobiia bacterium; assembly: GCA_038328825.1. Lineage (GTDB taxonomy): Bacteria > Actinomycetota > Acidimicrobiia > IMCC26256 > JANYLB01 > JANYLB01. Next base: position 2,712 of record JBBQMI010000206.1, read on the forward strand.
CTCGCCCGACGCCCGGAACATGGCCGAGCTGTCGGCGCTCGTGGCGTCGATCGAGTCGGACCACGGGATCACGCTCGATGTCGTGTCGGGAGGGAACTCGGCCAACCTCGACTGGGCGTTCGGTTGCGACGACGTCGGGCGGGTGAACGATCTCCGCCTCGGTGAGTCGATCCTACTCGGCCGGGAGCCGCTCCGTCGCGTTGCCGTCGAGGGTCTGCACACCGATGCGTTCACACTCGTCGCCGAGGTGATCGAGTCGAAGACCAAGCCGACGCAGTCGTGGGGCGAGATCAACCAGACCGCGTTCGGTGTGCGGGAGCCGAGCCCCGACCACGGCGACACCGCTCGCGCGATCCTCGCCATCGGGCGTCAGGACGTCGATCCCGATGGTCTCGTCGCACCGGTCGGCTACGAGATCCTCGGCGCGAGCAGCGACCACCTCGTGCTCGACGCCGGGTCCCACGCGCCCGCAGTCGGTGCCGAGGTGCGCTTCCAGCTCGACTACAGCGCACTGGTCCGAGCGATGACCTCGCCCTTCGTCGAACGGGTCTTCACGCACGCAGATTGATGCAAACGCATCATCAAGGATTTCGCTTCGTTGCCGAAGTCTGTCTCTGCCGGATCCGCTGTGGATGCTGCGTTCGGTAGGAGTGTGCGTCCGCTTCGAAGCGAGGGTCGAGCGTGTTCGACCCTTCTCGGGGCCGGTTCGTCGATGTGGGGACGGGCCGTGACGCGGGAGGATTCTCGCCGGGGGGTGACCCCCGGTGGTGGCTCACCCGGCCGTCACGGTTCCGTACCGCGGAGGCGGACCGGTCTCCTGGAGGGAGGGAAGCGTTCCATCTCGTGGAGGAGCGGCTCCGTGCACCACCGTCGAGCGTGGCTACCAGAGCGGATCCGGGATCCGTCCCAACGAGTGCCGGGAAGGCAGAGACCGCGGTGACCTCGAGATCCCTGAACCGGCGTGGGTTCCTCACCACGGCCGCCGCTTCGACGGTCGGCCTGGTGGCCGTGGGCGCTCGTCCCGCAGCCGCCGCGACCGGAATCACCGTCTACCGCCTCAACGCCGATTGGGGCTACCCCGTCGGACCCAAGGGCAAGACCAAGTGCGCGTGTCGCTCGTGCTACCGCCGGGCCGCGAGCGGGTTCTTCCGGACCGAAGCCGCTGCGATTGCGGGGCGGGTGCATCCGTGCTGTGTGTGCCAGACCTACACGACGATGCTCACGGACGTGTCGGGCGACGACCTGTTCCAGGGCGGCGACACCGCCGACCTGCGCGACCCCCGGGTCGCCGCGGTCCTCAGCCGCACGTCGGCCGTCGGCTCGACGGTCCCGTCGGCGGCGATTCCCGCGTCGACGGGGAGCGCCGGCCTGCCGAGAACCGGCGGTTCCTCGCGTCAGCTCACGGGCGTCGGCGCCGCGCTCGTCGCGGTCGGCGGCGCGCTCGTGGCGCTGCGCCACCGGGGTTCCGAGCTCCGGTCGTCGCTCTCCCCGATTCCCGTCACCGACCCGGTCCCGCCCGCTTCGTCGAAGGAGGCACCATGACCTGGGCTGGTCTGAGGAGAACACGGCTGAACGGTTCCTGACGATCCCGCCGGTGGCGGTAGCGTCATCGAGCCGCCGGAAGGCACCGGTCGGGGCTCGCCGCACGCGAGCGAAGTGAAGGGAGGTCGTCGACCGGTGATCCGTGTCCTCGTCGTCGACGATCACAAGATGTTCGCCGAGAGCTTGTTGCGGATGCTCGGCGACGAACCCGACCTCGAGGTCGTCGGCCTCGCCGGCAGCGCCAAGGAGGCGGTCGACGCGACGTTCGAGCACCGACCCGACGTCGTGCTCCTCGACTACGACCTCCCCGACGGTAACGGCACCGCCGCGGCGATGGCGGTCCGGGACGCGCACCCGCGAGCCAAGCTCGTGATGCTCACCGGCCACGCCGACGCCAACGTCCTCGCCGAGGCGATCGAAGCGGGCTGCACCGGCTTCGTCA
>JBBQMI010000207.1:0-4685 GCA_038328825.1 Acidimicrobiia bacterium
CGTCATCCCGTTGCGTCGCTCGCCCATGTCGGTGCTCCCCAGCACGTACAGGCCGTACGGCATCGTCCAGAGCACGCGTCGCCGGAGCTTGTCGTACTCCTCCGGGTCCTGACCCGCGGGAACGGGACCGACGATCGCACCCGATGCAGGCATGGGTCGACCCTAACCGCCGGACCGCGAGCGCCCGCCTACCCGGGAGGGTCGAGGAGCAGGAACGGCGGCACCTCGCCCCCGCCGTGCACGAACAGGTTCGAGCCCGAGACGTACGACGACAACGGCGACGCCAGGAACAGGCAGGCGTTGGCGATGTCGGCGACGTCGGCGAGACGACCCATGGGGACCGTCGCCTCGATCGACTCGATGTACGGATCACCCCCGTGGCCCTTGTGGAGGTTCTCGGTCGCGACCGCGCCTCCGCACACCGCGTTGACGCGTACCTTCGGCGCCCACTCCGCCGCGAGGCTCTCGGTGAGGTTGATGAGCCCGGCCTTCGCCGCGCCGTACGCCGCGGTACCGGGCGAGGGTCGGGTGCCGCTCACCGAAGTGATGTTGACGATCGAACCTCCCTCGGGCTGCGTCTGCATCACCGCGTTGGCCGCCTGCGCGACCTGCAGCGGCGCAAGGAGGTTGAGCCCGACGACCGCGGCCGAAAACCTCGGTGACGCGGTCGCGGCGTCGGCAACCGGGCTCCCGCCCGCGTTGTTCACGGCGACGTCGAGGCGCCCGAAGCGCGACGCGATCTCGGCGAAGAGCTCGCCGACCTGCTCCGCGTCGCGCACGTCGGCGGCGACGAACGCGGCAGTCCGGTCCCCGCCGGTGATCTCCTCCTCAGGTGGCGTCCGGCCGCACACCACGACCTCTGCACCCGCCATGAGCAGTCCGACGGTGATGCCCAGGCCGACGCCGCGAGCACCCCCGGTGACGAGGGCGACGCGTCCGGTCAGGTCGAGGGGGTCGGTAGCGGGTTGCGGCACGAGGTGAACCTATCCGGCCGGCACCGCCCGGGGGCGTGCGTGCTCAAGCGGGACCGAGGTCGCGACGATACGGCGAGGAGTGCGCTCCCGGTGCAGGCTCGCGGCTGCCTTCCTCGCCCTCGCGACCGCTCTCGGCGTCGCGGGGGTCACGACCTCCATCGCCGCGGCGCGCGCCGATGCCGTCGGTCAGCCGACCGCGAGCTCGACGTCGGGACGCGACTTCTGGGTCGCGAGCTTCGTCGAGCGGCCGGACCTCCGCGCCGCCGTCCACTCCCGCAACTGGAACGGGCGCGGGCGCCTCACCGTGGCCACGTTGCAGCGCGCCTACCAGACGGCGGCGGCGCGTCCGGCGGCACTGCGGTACCTCCGGTCGCGTCGGATCTCGGTCACGCCGCTCTGGATCTCGAACGCGGTCCTCTTCCACGCGTCGAAGGCCGTAGCCGACCGGGTCGCGCAGATCGAAGGCGTCACCGAGGTGGTGGGCGGGCGGGAGCTCGACCTCGGCGCCGAGACCGTGGCGGCGGCTTCGAGTCCGCAGGCCGCGCCGACCGCTGTCCCCGCGAACCTCGTCGCCGCCGGTGTCCCCGGTGCACGCGCCGCGGGCGTCACCGGGCGGGGCACCATCGTCGGCATCGTCGACACGGGTGTCGATGCACGCCACCCGGATCTCCGCGACAACTTCCGTCACCAGGCCGGGTGGTTCGATCCGACCGGGCGCTGCCCCGACGCCCCGTGCGACGAAGGTGGCCACGGAACCGCAGTCGCCGGCCTCGCCGTCGGCCGCACGACGGGCGTCGCGCCCGGAGCGCGGTGGATCGCCGCACGCGGGTGCACCGCCGCGCAATGCACGCTCGAGCTCGTGCTGCGGTCGCTCCAGTTCATGCTCGCACCCGACGCGGGGCACGGTCCCGATCCCGACCTCCGGCCCGACGTCGTGAACAACTCGTGGTCGATCAAGGAACCGAGCACGTCGCTCGGTCGGGCCATGACCGCGCTGTACGCCGCCGGGATCCTCAACGTGTTCGCGGCGGGCAACACCGGACCGGAGTGCCGCAGCGTCGGGTTCCCGGCGTCGCAGCCCGAGGTCGTCGCCGTCGGCGCCGTCGACGACGACGGTCTGGTCGCGCGATTCTCGGCCCGCGGACCGGGGCCACTCGGTCCTGAACCGACGCTCGTCGCGCCCGGCCTCGACGTCCTGACCACCGCAGTCGGCGGTGGCTACTCCCGTGTGTCGGGGACCTCCATGGCGGCACCCGAGGTGACCGGGACCTACGCGCTCGCGCTCGAGGCCGCGCCGGGAGCCCGAGGTCGCGAGGAGCTCCACCAGACGGTGATCACGAGTGCGGAGCAGCGGCCGGCGCGCACGTGCCGGACGGCCGGTGTGCCGAATTCCGACTACGGCTACGGCACCCTCAACGCGGCTGCAGCGGTGGCGACGGCCCGCGCGCTCGTGGAACCCGCCGTCGCCGAGAGGTAGCCGCTCAGTTCTGCTCGGCCGGGACGCTCGGCATTGCGGCGGAACGGTCCGGGGTCGGCATCGCCTCGCGGGCGGCCACCGTCGGTTCGCCACCGGGGAGCGCCGGATCCGCACGGAGCGGACCCCCCTCGTACGGCTCGTCGTCGGGCGCGGCACTCGACGGCTGCTGGCGGAGGTATGCCATCACCTGCGCCGCGGCGACGAGGGCGACCCCGAGCCCCACCGCCACCCAGAGCTCCGTCCGGAGAGGATCGACGACCAGGTCGAACACGGCACGGGTCGCGGCGCGGCCGACGCGCGTATCGGTGGCGTCGAGGAGTCGCCCGCGAGCGACGAACACGCCGCCGAACGCGACGATCGACGAGAGCACGATCCCGCCACCGACCCACGAGACCGCTCGCCGGCGCCGAGACGCGACCGCGACCGCCGCCGCGAAGAGCACCGCACTCAGGAGCGGCACCGCCCACCAACCGTCGTCGACCGCCCGCACCACCGGCTGGGCCGACGCGAGCTCGCTGGACCGCAACAGCACGATGTCGTCGCCGGTGGTGACCGGAGGTACGAGCGCGGCGATCGGACCGGGAAGTCGCGCCACGACGGCGTCGACGATCGGATCGAGGTTGACCACGATGCGTCCGTTGCGCGTCTCCACACCGGCGACCGGCTTCCCCTCAGCGAGGAGCACGGCGTTCTCGTGCGCGCGCCGCACTGCGGTCTCCCACAGCGCCTCGAACCGACTGGACGCGACGACGCTCGCGGTAGTCCGACGGATGGCGGTGTCGGCCGTGACCGAGAGCGGGCCGGCGAGGCCCTGCACCGCGTCGGGGAGCACGGAACGCGCCGCGCTGCGGACGTTCGCATCGACGTCGAGCTGTTCGATGAGCGCCGTGCTCACCTTGTCGGACACGTCGCGCTGGACGGCCGGGTCGCGGGCGACCTCGCCGGCGGTGCCCACGAACGCGTTCGTGTCGATCACGTCGGCGTGGAGCCACACGGCCACCAGTCCGACGGGGAGGAGCAACGACGCCACGGCCACCAGCACACCGGCGGTCGTGGCGTGGAAACGATGGGACCCGCCCGGGCCGGCGGGCGCTCCAGGAGCGGTCATGGGCAGAACATCGGCAGAGTTCGCCACTGCCTGAAACGCACTACTGGGAACGCACCGCTCACCCGCGGCCGGGCGCTCAGCCCTCTTCGGGAGCGGGCTTCACGGCTTCGACCTCGATCTCGATCTTCGCCTTCTTCCCGACGAGCACGCCGCCGGTCTCGAGCGCCTGGTTCCAGGTCAGGCCCCAGTCCTCACGGTCGATCTCGGCCTCAGCCGAGAAGACCGCCTTGTTGTTGCCCCACGGGTCGCGGGCGGTGCCCTGGTACGTGAGATCGAGGGTCACGGGCTTGGTGGTGCCCAGCAGCGTGAGCTCGCCGTCGACGGCGTAGTTGCTACCGCCCTCGTTGCGGACCGCGGTGGAGCGGAACGTGATCGTCGGGTGCTGCCCGGCATCGAAGAAGTCGGCCGACGTGAGGTGGCCGTCACGCTGGGCGTCACGGGTGTCCACGCTGGCGACCTGGATCTCGACCTCGACCTTCGACGCCTCGAGGGTGTCGCCGATCTCGATCGAGCCCCGGAAGTCGCCGAAGCTGCCTCGTACCTTCGCCATCATCAGGTGACGGACGACGAACTCGATCGAGGAGTGGGCGGTGTCGAACTCCCACGTGCCGGTCTCGGGCCGGGTGTCGGTGGTCTGGGTTGAGGTCATCGGTGTCCCTCCGGGTCGTTGTTGCTGGAGATGTATCTGCTCGATCAGTCTCTGTATTTGCAATGATCTTGCACCGCATTAGCTGACTTGTCAAGCTTCCCCGGGTATGCTGATGCCATGGCGACCAAGAGCTCATCTGCCGTCGACCGGACGGATCCCCGGATCACCACGTTCGGCCTGTTCCACGAGGCGTACCGACGCCTCACGCGGGCGTTCGACCAGTCGCTCGCCGCGCACTCGGGGATCAGCAGCGCGTTCTTCGAGGTCCTCCTGCGGATCGGGCGCTCCCCCGGATCGCGACTCACGATGTCGGAGCTCGCGTGCCAGCTCGGACTCACGAGCGGCGGCGCGACCCGGCTCGTCGACCGCGTCGTCGACGCGGGGCTCGTCGCGCGGAACTCCTGCCCGTCGGATCGACGGGTCCAGTGGGTCGTGCTGACCCCGACCGGTGAGCAGAAGTTCGAGGACGCCCTCGAC
>JBBQMI010000208.1:0-4684 GCA_038328825.1 Acidimicrobiia bacterium
GCGGCGTGATCTCGAGCCCGCTGTTCCGCGGCATCGGCGACTTCGAGGCCGCGAGCGGGTACCCACCGGGCTCGCTGTTGCGCCTGCTCTTCGGTGAGGTCCACTACGTGGGGATCGAGGGCCGGGCCGTCGCCGACTCGCTGGCCGAAGGGTCGCTGGCCGACGGCTCGATCGACGCGGGGTCGCTCGGTGAGGTCGGACCCGATCCGCTCGAAGACCACGACTGGCATCGGCTCGAGCGGGGCGAGATCGACTTCGCCACCTACTTCGGCGGGCTGCAGGCCCGCGCACCGGAGATCCTCGGCGTCGAGCTCGACATCGACGCCTACGGACGGTTCATGACCTCCACCGCGATGGGCGTCCACTGGCCGGTGGTGCACCGCATCCGTGAACTCAAGGCCGACGGCTTCCAACTCGCGCTCCTCACCAACAACATCGCGGAGTTCGGCGACCACTGGAAGGCCACGTTCCCGCTCGACGAGCTCTTCGAGATCGTGGTCGACTCGAGCTCCGTCGGCATGCGCAAGCCCGATCCCGCGATCTACGTGCTCACGCTCGAGCAACTCGGAGTCGCGCCGACCGCGTCGGCCTTCATCGATGACAACGCCGACAACATCCGCGCCGCTCGCGCCCTCGGCATGCAGACGGTGCACTTCGGCGACGACCCCTGGGTGGCCCTCGCCGAGCTCGACGCGATCCTCGGCTGACCCGGCCTACCCGCCGCTCATCTGCATCTCGCTGATCACGAGCGTGAGTCCGGCAGCAGAGCCCGGAAGCCAGGTGAGGTCGCCACCGACCTCGGCGATGTCGAGCAGGATCCGCTGCAGCGTCGACGCGATGGTGATCTCGCGGACGGGTTCGGCGAAGGCGCCGTCTCGCACGATCAGGCCCTCCGCGCCCACCGAGAAGTCGCCGCTCACGGGGTTCGTTCCCGAGTGCAGGCCGCTCACCGACTGCACGAAGAGCGCATCGGGTGTCGCGGCGACGATCTCGTCGAACGTCCGGCTTCCCGGCGCGAGGTGCAGGGCGCGGGCGCCGACTCCGGGCGGTGACTTGAAGCCGCCGCGCACCGCAGAGCCCGTGGTCGCGACTCCGGAGCGCCGGCCGGAGTACACGTTCTGCAGGAAGCCACGGAGCACGCCGTCGACGATGAGCGCATTGCGTCGCACGGGAACACCTTCGGCGTCGTGGGTGGCCGCGCCGAACGCGGCGGGGATGGTGGGGTCGTCGACGAGGTTCACGACTGTCGCGCCGACCTGTTCGCCCTCGCGACCGAGGAACATCGACCGACCCTTGGCGATCGCCTCGCCGTTCAGGGCCGAACCGATGAGCCCGAGGATCGACCGGCTCACGAGCGGGTCGAGGATGACCCGGAGTCGACGCGACCCGGGTTGCGTCGCACCGAGCATGCGCGTCGACCGCACCGCGGCTTCGCGCGCGGCCGACTCGACGTCGAGGTCGCCGGTCGTGCGTGCGACCGAGAAGCCGCTGCCGGTCTGGGTGTCGTCGCGGTCGCCGGCCATCGCCGACGCGGAGACCGACGCGACACATCGGCGACTCGTGGCCTCGACACCGAGCGAGTTCGCGACCGCGGCCTCGATCGCGGCATCGCCGTAGTCGGCCGATTCGACGCCGCGCACGCGATCGTCGGCAGCCAGGGTCGCACGTTCCACCTCGAGTGCGAGCGCGACCTTGTCGGCGACGGGAACCGCGAGCAGCTCGTCGCGCCACAGGTCGAGAACGGGCGCGTCGATGCCGGCGAAGTCGCCCGGCGCGGCGATGCCGGCGTGCTCGTCAGGCGCACCGAACGCCGCGTTGTCGCGGGCTTCGGCGAGGGTGTCGGCCACGACCTCGGGCGCGAGCGATCCCGCCCAGGCGTACCCGGTGCGGTGGTCGACGACGACCCTCACGCCGACTCCGTCGATCTCGGCGACCGACAACGACTCGACGTCGCCGCCGAAGACCTTGATGTCGGTGTCTCGGGACCGCAACGCGTAGGCCTCGATCTGCTCACCCGGCCGAGCCGAGCCGACGAGCTCGCGTGCGACGGCGAGCAGATCGCCGCCCCGGTCAGCAACAGGATCAGGCACCGGCGGTTCCACCCACCGTCAGCTCGGCCACGCGGAGCGTCGGCTGACCCGACGACACGGGAACGCCCTGGCCGTCTTTGCCGCACGTGCCGGCCCACGTGTCGAAGTCGGAGCCGACCGCGTCGACGGCGCGCAACGTGTCGGGGCCGTTGCCGATGAGCTGCGCGGCCCGGACCGGCTCGGTGATCTCACCGTTCTGGATCATGTACGCCTCGGTGATCCCGAACACGAAGTCGCCGGTGGCGGTGTTGACCTGACCGCCGCCGAGGGCCACGCAGTAGAGGCCGTACGGGGTCTGGGCGATGATCTCGTCGGGATCCTCTTCACCCGCGAGCAGGTAGGTGTTCGTCATGCGCACCATCGGGAGGTGCTGGTACGTCTCGCGGCGACCGTTGCCGCTCGAACGACGACCCTCCTTGCGGGCGCGCTGGAGATCCCACATGTAGTCGGTGAGCACACCGTTCTCGATCAGCACGTTGCGCTGCGCCGGGGTGCCCTCGTCGTCGATCGCGTAGGTGCCCCACTCGCGCGCGTACGTCCCGTCGTCGACCACGGTCACGAGGGGCGAAGCCACGCGCTCGCCGATCTGACCGGCGAAGACAGAAGCGTCGGGTCCGACGCGGTCGGATTGGAGTCCGTGACCGCACGCCTCGTGGAACAACACGCCACCGGCGCCGCGCTTGAGCACCACGGGCAGCTTCCCCGACGGAGCCGGCCGCGCCCGGGCCGCGGTGAGTGCTCGCTGAGCGGCGATGCGCGCAACCTCCTCGGGAGCGATCTCGTCGAAGAGCTCGAATCCGACGGAACGCCCCGGAGCCTCGGTCCCCGTCTGCATCCCGGTGTCGGCGACGGCGACGCAGTTCACGAAGAAGCGCGTGCGCACCTGGTCGTCTTCGGCGAGCAGCCCGTCGGAGTTGGCCACGAGGATCCGACGACGGGCGTCGGCGTACGACGCGCTCACCTGTCGGATCGTGTCGGACTCGGAGCGGGCCGCGTCGTCGGCCCGGGCGAGCAACTCGGCCTTGCGGGCCTTCTCGACCGACTCGGGAAGCACCTCGACCTCGTGCGGACGCGGGGCCTCCTGACGCGTGAGCGCCACGACGGTGGTCGAGCCCGCGTCGCCCTGCGCCGCGGCAGACGCGGCGTCGCCGGCGTCGCGCAGGCCGGCTTCGCTGAGATCCGCGGTGTGGGCGAACCCCGTGGTCGCGCCCCGGACGACCCGGATGCCGGCGCCGCGCTCGCGCCCCGAGACCATCTCCTCGACCCTGCGGTCGTCGAGCCGGGCCGCGGTCGTGCGCCGGTCTTCGACGAAGACTTCGGCGAAGTCGCCACCGTTGCGCAGCGCCGCGCGCAGGGTTCGTTCGAGAACGGTCTCGTCGACCAGTTGAGTCACCGGTGCCTCCAGGGAGCGGAACGACGTCGAGGTATACGGATGCCTCGGGGAAAACGGATGCGCCGCGGCAGATAGTCCCGGAACCGGAACCCGTCGGCCCGAAGTGCCCGGCGGCAACGGGGCTGCGTATCGTAGGTCGATGCCCGCTACCTCGCCGCCGCTCCGCCTCGCGCCGGGGTGCTCCGCTGTCATCGAGATGACGGTCTCGGTGAGCGACACCGCGATCGAGCTCCGGACGGGCGACGTCGCGGTCCTCGCGACCCCCGCGATCGTGCGGCTCGCCGAGGAGGCGTCGGTCGCGGCCACAGTCGATCGGCTCGCAGTCGGCACCACGACCGTCGGGCACCGGGTGCAGCTCGACCACCTCGCGCCCACCCCGGTAGGTGCGACCGTGCGCGCCGAGGCACTTCTCGAGTCGGTCGAAGGGCGCCGCCTCACCTTCCGCATCTCCGTGAGCGACAGCAACGGTCTCGTCGCCGCCGGCCGCATCACCCGGGTGATGGTCGAGCGCGAACGGTTCCTCGAGAAGGCGACCGGCAGCTAGCGTCGATCGGGTGAGCACGCCCGAACCACCCGACGGATCGGGGCCTCCGGGCCCCGTCCCGGTTCCCGACGCTCCCAGCCCGCCCGACGTTCCGGGGCCCGACGCAACCGACGCTCTGCCCCCGGGGGCCACGTGGTCAGCCGCGACGTCGGGGGTGATCGCGCCTCCGGCCGCGCCCGCGCCACCCGTGCCGTGGACCGCACCGACACCCCCGCCGAAGCGCAAGCTGACCTGGCTCTGGATCCTCATCGGGGTCCTGTTGCTGATCGCCGCGCTCGTCGTCGTCGCGGTCGTGCTGTTCCTCCGGACGCTCAGCGGTCCGATCGACGCCACGAACGAGGTGCTCGCGCAGATCAAGGCGGGGAACTACGCCGACGCGCGCCGCCTCTCCTGCTCCGCCGATCGCGAGCTGTACGACGAAGCGAAGTACACCCGCCTGTTCACCGACATCGTGAGCGACAAGGGCGCCGTCGAGAGCTACGACGTGAACTTCAGCAACGTCGACGGCAACCGGGCCGAGGTGCGGTACGACATCGAGTTCAGCCGCGACGGGCACGAACGCTATGAGGCGGTGGCGGTCAGGGAACAGGGCGACTGGCGAGCCTGCCTCTTCGCGCGGCCCCGCGGTTAGGCGACGGCTTCGGAGGCGTCGAGCTG
>JBBQMI010000209.1:0-4680 GCA_038328825.1 Acidimicrobiia bacterium
GAGCGGGGCCCAATAGGAGAACAGCCGGTACAGCAGTACGGCCAGCACGGCGTCGTCGGGTGAGACTCCGGCCAGCGCCAACACACCGGTGAGACCGGCCTCGACGAAGCCGAGACCGCCGGGGGTGATCGGCACCATCGCGAGCGCGGCACCGGCTACGTACGCGAGGAGGACGAGCGTCGGGTCGGGGTACGCCCCGACCGCCAGCAGGCTCGCGTACAGCGCGAGGAAGTCGAACAGCTGGTTCCCGAGCGCTGCGGGGAGCGCACGTTTCCATTCGGAGCTGAGCGCGTCGCGGACGAAGTTGCGCGCGTCGACGACCCGATCGGCCATCGAGTCTTTCGGCGGCGGCTGGTGTCGGAGCGACCGGTACCGTCCGACGAGCGTGTCGATGAAGTTGCCGAAACCCCGGATCACCCGGTCCGATGTGAGGAGCACGGAGCCGCCCGCGATGAGGAACACGCCGATGGCCGCGCCGAGGATCGCACCGCGGATGAGTCGCGAGTCGACCGCGAGCCCGAAGATCATCGGGATGATCGCGACCACCGGGAGCACGAAGAGGGTCGCGGTCGAGAGGAGGCCCACTGCCGTGAGCGCAGTCGTCGTGGTCGGGGCGTCGAACCCGGCTCGGGTCAGCATCTGGAGCTGCAACGGCCCGCCGGTCGCGGCGCCCCCCGGGAGCGCGCGGCTCAGCGCGTTGCCCGCCAGTTGCGAGCACGCGACGTCGAACCAGAGCTTCGTCTTGAGCGCGACCCGGGTCAGCTCCCAGATGCTGACGAACGCGAGCGCCTCGAGCACCGCGACCGCCAAGAACCACGCGGGGAAGACCTCGCGCAGCTGGGGGATCGTGCCGAACAGGGCCAGGAGCCCGGGCAGCACGAAGTAGAGCGACACCGCGAACGCGAGGAGGAGCACGATCCGTCCGATCGTCCTCCGTCGGCTCGATCGGCCCCGGGGCACGGCTGCACTGCTCCCGTGGTCGTCCGGCGCGGCCTGCATGGTCGCTCGAACCTAACGGAAACGGCCCGACCTACGCGATGGTCGAGGAAGTCGTGCGCGCGATCGAGCGCCTCGTGAAGGTCTGAACCATTCGATGGTCGAATCCGCTGCGCCGGCTCGATCGCTCACCGGTTCGCTGCCAGCGGCGCGTGACGGCGGCTCCGCTCCTCCTCCTGCTCCGGGCTCGCAGCGTGGCGACGCTGATCGGAGTCGTGGTCCTCCGACATCACCACCGCCGCGAATCCGTTGGCCTCCGCGAACGCGGCCAGGTCGAGCGCCGCGGCGTAGAGGTCCCCCGGAGCCGTACCGAAGTCGGGAGCACGCACGTCGAACCGCATCACGAACATGGAACGGAAGCCTGGGAGAAGAAGCGAAACCGAGGGTGGCATAGCCTCTGGTCATGGCGAAGAAGCTGACGCGGGGGTTCCTCGGGCGGGGTCGGGCGGAGCGCGATCCGCGACTTCCGCCGGGCCAGTACGACGCCGGGACACAGTGGCCGGTGCTGAGCGCCGAGGTCACACCGAAGCTGGCCACGGATGCGTGGACGTTCACGGTCGACGGTCTCGTCGAGCAACCGACCACGTGGAGCTGGGACGAGATCCACGCGCTCCCGGAATCGCAGTACGCCGGCGACATCCACTGCGTCACCACGTGGTCGAAGCTCGGGATGGTCTTCACCGGCGTGTCGGTCGACACCCTGCTCGCCGCGGCCCGCCCGCTCCCGACGGCGACGCACGTGCTCGCGCGCAGCCACACCGGCTACACGACGAACCTGCCGCTCGACGACGTGATCCTCGGGAAGGCCTGGGTGGCGTGGGAGGCCGACGGCGTGGCGCTCAGCGCCGATCACGGCGGCCCGGCTCGCCTGCTGGTGCCCCACCTCTACTTCTGGAAGAGCGCGAAGTGGGTCTCGGGGTTGCAGCTGCTCGACCACGACGAACCCGGGTTCTGGGAGCAGAACGGCTACCACGATCGCGGTGACCCCTGGCTCGAGCAGCGGTACCAGGGCGACTGATCCGTGGCCGGAGCACCGCCCGGTCCCACGTCGTGGCAGACGGCGACGGTCGTCGCGATCACCGACGAGACCGCGCGCGCGAAGACGTTCCGGATCGCCGCGGAACATCCCGTGCGTCATCAACCGGGCCAGCACTTCGTGGTGCGGTTGACCGCGCCCGACGGGTACACCGCGTCGCGGTCGTACTCGGTCGCGTCGGCACCGGATGACTCGGGCGAGGTCGAGCTCACCGTCGAACGACTCGAGGGTGGTGAGGTCTCGACCTTCCTGCACGACGTCGTCGAGGTCGGCGACGAGCTCGAGGTCCGGGGTCCGATCGGTGGGTGGTTCGTGTGGGACGGTGCGTCGCCCGCGCTCTTGGTCGGTGGTGGTTCGGGAGTCGTGCCGCTCATGGCGATGCTCCGCTACGCCCGTCGCACCGGGCGTTCCGATCGCGTCCGGCTCGTGCTGTCGGTCCGTTCAGCGGCCGACGTGTACTACGCCGACGAGCTGCCCGGGCCGGAGTGCAACGTGATCTACACGCGCGAGGCGCCCGCAGGTTCGACCCGCGCCCCGGGCCACCTCGAAGCCGCCGACCTCGCGGCCGTCCTCGCCGATGCGACGTTCGGGGTCGACGCGGCGACGTACGTCTGCGGCTCGGCGCGCTTCGCCGACGCCGCGTCCAGCGTGCTCGTCGACGCGGGAGTCCCGGTCGCGCGCATCCGGGTCGAGCGCTTCGGTCCTACGGGGTAGGCGGTCTAGGTTCGGCCGATGTCGGTGGTCCGCTCCCTCGCCTTGTTCGTCCTCGCCGCGTTCGCCGAGATCGGCGGGGCGTGGCTGGTGTGGCAGGGCGTGCGTGAGCACCGAGGCGTCGCGTGGATCGGCGCGGGGATCGTCGCCCTCGGCGCGTACGGGTTCGTCGCCACGTTGCAGGACGACGCGAACTTCGGTCGGATCCTCGCGGCGTACGGCGGCATCTTCGTCGTCGGCTCGCTCGCGTGGGGTGTCGTCGCCGACGGCTTCGAGCCTGACCGCTACGACCTCGTGGGCGCCGCGATCGCGCTCGTCGGCGTCGGCGTGATCATGTACGCACCCCGCTCCGGGTGAGGACAGGATCGTGGGGTGGCGGGCGTTATCGTGCACCCGGGGCCGCTAGCTCAACTGGCAGAGCATCGGGCTTTTAACCCGCAGGTTCAGGGTTCGAGTCCCTGGCGGCCCACACCGACGGTGACGACGAGTGGGCACGACGGATGTCCCGACGGACCTTGCGATGAGATCGACCTGGGAGAGAGCGCATCGCGCCGACGGCTCCAGTTCCGACCCCCGCGATGCCGAAGAACCAGTGCGGGGCGGATGTGCGTGAGTAGCCTCGCTCGATCCAGGTCGGAGGCAGATGTGCCTGAGTCGACTCCTCGGTCGGGGAGTGCCCGCTTCCTCGTCGTCGACGACGAGGCGCTGTTCCGCTTCGGTGTCTCGTCGTCGCTCGTGATCCACGGTTCGGTCGACGACACCGCCTTCGGACTCGAGGCCGTGAAGCTGGCGGTCGACGTCGACGTCGTGGTGATCGGCTCACCCGCCGACATGCCGCGCGTGGAGCTGGCCCGCCGCCTCCGGGCGCTCGACGCCGCACCGCAACTGGTCGTCTTGTTGGCGTCGGTCGTATCGGAGGAGGTCGGAGCGCTGATCGCGCTGCCGGTCGACGGGCTCCTCGCACGCGGAACCGGACCCGACGCCCTCGCACTCGCCTGTGAGCGGGTCGTCTCAGGAGCGCGCGCGATCGATCCGCAGCTGCTCGCCGATCACGAGGCGCAGCACGCGACCGAAGCTGGTTTTGTGCTCACGGCCCGCGAACGAGACGTGCTCGTACTCCTCGCCGACGGTCGATCGAACCGTGAGATCGCGGCCGAGCTCTTCGTCTCGCTCCCGACGGTGAAGACCCATCTCGCGCACATCTACGCGAAGCTGGAGTCGAAGAATCGCAACGAAGCGCTCGGGCGTGCGGTCGCGCTCGGTCTCTTGGCGTGAGTCCGGGGGCCACTCACCGTCACGTTCCGCGCGAGTTCCGCGCGATCGTGACCGTCGCGTCGTATATTCACCCCCGACGAGGGAGGGTGTGTGCTGGTCCTCACGCGGCGAGCGAACCAGAGCATCATGATCGGCGAGGACGTCGTCGTGACCGTGCTCGAAGTGCGCGGGGATCAGGTGCGACTCGGTATCGTCGCCCCCCGGGAAGTCGAAGTGCATCGTGAGGAGGTCTTTCGGGCCCTGCACGGTGAACCGACGAGCCCTCCCCGCGAGATCGACGTGACCGACGACGCGCCCGAGACGAGCGGCGCCCGTCGACGTCGGCGCGACGACTGAGCCGCCCTGTCCGGACCCGACGGTCAGTCGGTGTTCAGGGAGCGCCCGATGGCTCGAGTCCCGACGGCTCGAGTGGCGTGAACGGCCGTCCCAAGGCCTCGGCGACCGCCGGGTTGGTGACCTGACCGGCGACGGTGTTCACGCCGCGGGCCAGCGCGGGATCGGCACCGACGGCGCCGGCCACTCCCAGGCGGGCGAGCTCGATGGTGTGGTGGAGGGTGGCGTTGGTGAGCGCGTAGGTCGAGGTGTGGGGCACCGCGCCGGGGATGTTGCCGACGGCGTAGTGGAGCACCCCGTGGCGCTCGTAGACCGGCTCGGCGTGAGTC
>JBBQMI010000210.1:0-4613 GCA_038328825.1 Acidimicrobiia bacterium
GACATGGGTTCCGCACGATCGACCTCCCGCAGGAGCGGCACGCGCAGTCGTTCCCAGGGTGTGCCGGTGGCGCTCCCGGATCCGGCCGACGCGTCGACGGGTCAGCTCGCGGTGGCCTTCACCGAAGCCGACGGGGTCCGCCGTCGGGGTGAGGTCCTGCCCGACGTCGTCCACGTTCCGAACTGGCTCGATCGCGACGCCCAGCGCGCGCTCGTCGCCGACTTCAGGCAGTGGGCAGCGCCGCCCGCCGGTCTGCGCCATCCCTGCGTGCCGACGGGACACCTCATGAGCATCCAGTCGGTGTGTCTCGGTTGGCACTGGTACCCGTACGTCTACAGCCGCACGGCCGACGACACCGACGGCGCGCGCGTCAAGGAACTCCCGGCGACGGTGGTCGACCTCGCCCGCGACGCCGTGGTCACCGCGTACGGGTCGACCAGCCGCGCCGCCCTCGACTTCGCACCCGACGCCGCGATCCTGAATCTCTACCCGCCCGGCGCGCGGCTCGGGTTGCACCAGGACGGCGAGGAGCCGTCGGCCGCGCCCGTCGTCACCATCAGCATCGGCGACACGTGCACGTTCCGGCTCGCGGGCATCGACCGCCGGACCGGACCGTTCACCGACGTCGAGCTCCGAAGCGGCGATCTTCTCGTCTTCGGTGGCGCGAACCGTCGGATCTTCCACGGTGTCCCCAAGGTCTTTCCCGGCACCTCACCCGAAAGGCTCGGTCTGCCCGCGGGGCGCCTCAGCATCACCGTGCGAGAGACCGGTTTGGCCTGAAGGCTCAGATCCGGGTCAGGTCGCGAAGCATCGGGCACTGATCGCCGAGACACGGGTGTGGTCGGTGCCGCAACATCCGCCGAGCACGGTGATCTGCGGGTGCACCCCCGCATCTCCCGGTAGAGCGAGGCGAGCTCACCGTCATGGACGCATCGTGCACTCCGGGCACTCGGGTCTCAACCGTGCTCGGCGGGGACCGTGCCCCGCGCGATCGCATCCACGAGTTGCGCGTGGTCGCGTTCGTTCTGGTCGGCGTACCGGCGGGCGAAGGCGCCGATCGCCTCGTCGAAGCGCGCACCCTTGCCGATGTAACCGGCGATCACCGCGGGATCCCCTGTGCGGGCGTGCGACCGGGCGAGCACCTTGCCGCACGCGGTCGCGAACTCGACAAGCGCGGGCGCGATGCGTGCGCTGTCGGGGATGATCTTCATGTCGCGGAACTGGCGCACGTAGAAGTCCACGCCCTCGAACGACGTCCAACCCACGAAGATGTCGGTCGCGCCCTGGATGAGACGCTTGCCGTGCACGACCCGAGCGCCGTGGTTGCGGTACCGGCTCCGGCGGAGGTGCGACTCGTAGACCGACGGCCCCGCCTGCTTGATCTGGAGAAAGAGCGGGTCACCGCCGCCGCGACCTTCGAGCAGCAGGAGGTACACCTGCATCCCGACGCTGCCCACATGGTCGAGTGGGCCGCGGAGGTCGGGCGCGGGCGACGTCACATGGTGAAGCGTAGGTTCCGCGCCGCACGTTCTCCGAGGGCGTCGTCGCCCGTCCATGTGATGCGGCCGTCGGCGATCGCGACTTCGGGATCGATGCGTCCGCACGCCAGCAGCATGAACGTGAGCGAGTCGGTCGAGACGGTCACGTCGGGATCCTCGAGGGAGTCGACGACCGCGGCCCGGCCGTCGACCCGGACGAGGAGCCGTGCGGACACCGGGCCGGTGAGCTCGAACGCGATTCCCATGCCGTCGGCGAGCCCGATCTTCTTGCCGACGATGTACCCCAGCGAACCCCGCACCTCGTCGAGTGCCATCTCCGCCTCGGGTCCCGAGTCGTCGCCGGCGATGTCGAGTGGCACCCGGACGTCGCGTTCGTGGACCCAGCAGTCGAACACGCGGACGGCCATGAACCGTCCGTACGTCGCCTGACCGACGGGCGTCATGCACGGGGTGGCGAAGGCATCGTCGTCGAGGGCCGCGAGCTCGACGCGCCGTCGGTCGATCGTGTCGTGGAACCGGCCGAGCAGCGCGTCGGGTGCGATCGCGTTCAGCTCGTCGTGGATCGCCGAGATGCGGGCGAACGGCGGTGGGTCGGTCGGACGGTCGGGCCACCAGCCACTGAGGACCTCCTCGATCGAGACGACGTGGGCGAACACCCCCTGCGCCGACCAGCCGGGGCACAGCGAGGGTGTCGCCCACTGCTCGGGGGACAAGCCGGCCGCGAGCTCGCCGGACGACGCCCAGCAGCGTTCGAGGTTGTCGATGGTCTCGATGGGGGTGCTCATCGGGCCTGCTTCTCCCGGGTCTGCCAGTCGCGCGCCGAGAGGTACGGCGCGAACTGTTCGGCGATGAAGACGACGTCGGCGTCGGTCTTCGGGCGCTTCAGTTCGTACAGGTGCGGGAACCGTCGCGTCGCTCGGACGAGATCCCAGAGCGCGAGCGTGTCGTCGCCGGTCGGCGGCGGCGTCATGACCGGGCCGTAGAGGTGGCTCCCGTCGTCGAACACGAGGGTGGGCACCCCGAAACCCCCGTGGCGGACCACTTCGTCGTGATCGGCCTTCACGTCGGCGTGCGTGGTGTCGTCGGCGATCGCGGTCTCGACGAGTCGCGGATCGAGCCCGATCGATGCCAGCAACTCGGCGGCGACCTCGGGTCGGTGGGGCTTGCGGCCCTCGACGTGCAGCGCCCGGCCCGCGACCTCGTAGAACCGGTCGCAGTCGTCCATCGACGCGCGGCGGAGCAGCGCCGCGACCCGCAACATCCCCCATCCGTAGGACCACGGCCTTTCCCACGGGTGCTTCTTGCCCTCGACGTGGTTGATCTCCTCGAGTGAGAAGAACCGCCACTCGATCTCGAGCGGGATGCAGGCCCGCACGTCGCGAATCCACACCGACGCCTGGTACGCCCAGGGGCACATCACGTCGAAGTGGAACGCGACGCGCTCAGGCACGCGGGGGCTCCGACTCCGGCACTGCGATGCGCTGCAACCGGGCGACGAAGACGCCGGCGTACGACCAGACCATCTCGTCGCCGTCGAGCGCGCGGGTGACCTCGAGCCCCGGGAACCCCACGGGCCGCAACGTGTGCACGCCCCGCTCAAAGGTCGCGACGACGGTGATGGGGGTCGTGAAGTCGAACTCCGCGACGTCGTGAATGCCGTTGGCCTCGGTGCCGTCGCAGCGCATGTCGTGGATCACGCCACCGGCGGTCGCGACGAGGCGATCGGCGCACTGCTCGATGCGCTCGAAGTGGCCGTACGCCTTGTGGTCCGGCGGCGCCGGTTCGCCGTTCACCGCGACGGCAACCGTCTTCCACATCCCGCGCAGGTCGGGTGCGCCGGCGACGAGCGGTTCGGTGCAGCCGGCGAGGATCGGCTCCGGGAAGGCGGTCCCGTAGCCGCCCGGCGGCGTGTGTGCGATCGGGATGGTGTTCACCGGGATCTCCTCCGTGCACGGCGTCGCCCGATCCTGGCACAGTGTCCTTCCTGGTTGCGGGGCGACGTCGACGCGGGAGCCGGTTGCAGGCGTGGGACGACAACGGTGACCACCGGTGCATCGGTGCGCAAGGAGATCCGCATCCGTCGACCGGCGGGTGACGTGTGGGCTCGGATCGAGGATCCCGGCTGCATCCAGGACTGGTTCCCCGGCATCGTGGCCTCGACGGTCGACGGCACCACCCGGGTGATCACCCTCGGATCGGGGATCGCGATGCCCGAGGAGATCATCACCTCGGATCCGATCCTGCATCGCTTCCAGTACCGCATCACGGTGCCGCTCTTTCGCAATCACCTCGGCACGATCGACGTGATCGACCTCGGCGACGAGACCTCGCTCGTCGTGTACTCCACCGACGCCGACCCGCGGACGATGGCGCTCGTGATCGGGGCCGCGACTGCGGCGGCACTCACCGAACTGCGGGACCAGATGGAGTGGGGCGAGACGACGAACGGGAAGGGCACCTGATGGGACGCAAGATCCTCCTCGTCACGACCGACCAGCAGCGCTACGACACCCTCGGCTGCAACGGCGGCATCCTGGCGCGCACGCCGGTCGCCGACCGGCTTGCGGCCACCGGCATCCGCTACGACCGCGCGCATCCGCAATCGGTCGTGTGCATGCCGTCGCGGTCGACGATCGTCACCGGCCAGTATCCGAGTACGCACGGAGTCTGGATGAACGGCGTACCGCTTCCCGTCGACGCGCCGTCGGTCGCAGCCGAGCTCCAACGGGCGGGCTACCGCACCGCGCTCGTCGGCAAGGCTCACTTCGAGCCGTTCCTCGATCCGTTCGCCCGGTTCACCGAGAACGGCCTCGCCGCCCGAGGCGTCGAGACCGAACAGCAGCCGTGGTTCGACGGCACGGTCGGTCCGCATCGGGGGTTCGAGCACCTCGAGTTCGCGACCCACGGCGCGGCCGGCCCGCTCCACTACGCCCGTTGGCTCATGGAGCACCATCCCGAAGCCGTCGGCATGTACTACCCGCCGCTCGACGGATCGCTCGAGGTCAACGCGCTCGGGGGCGGCGACACCGATGCGCCGCAGGTGAAGCACAACCCGATCCCACGCGACTGGTACCACACCGACTGGGTCGCCGAGCGGACGATCGCGTGGCTCGA
>JBBQMI010000211.1:0-4607 GCA_038328825.1 Acidimicrobiia bacterium
GTACCCCGAAGAGGTCGAAGCCGCGTTGAAGTCGCACCCGGCCGTGTTCGACGCCATCGTCGTCGGACTCCCCGACGAACGGTGGGGCGAACGCGTCGTCGCCGTCGTGCAACCGCGGCCGGGCGAGACGCCGACGGCCGCCGAGCTCGGCGACCACGTCCGCGACCGCCTCGCCGACTACAAGGCGCCGCGCGCCGTCGTCCTCGTCGACACCGTCGAACGCTCCCCGTCCGGAAAACCCGACTACCGCTGGGCCAAAGCCGCCGCAATCGAAGACCTCGGCCGCTAGCAACTCACACCCGCGCCGTTTGCTGCAGAAGGAGCGGATACCGCTCCTTTCGCTACGAACGGAGCGGGATCGGGCGGGGATGGCCCGGTACCCTCGGCGGATGAGCAACCGACTCGCCGACGAGACGTCGCCGTACCTGCGTCAGCACGCCGACAACCCCGTCGACTGGTACCCGTGGGGCGACGACGCGTTCGCCGCGGCGCGGGCCGACGACAAGCCGATCATGCTGTCCGTGGGCTACTCGTCGTGTCACTGGTGCCACGTGATGGCCCACGAGAGCTTCGAGGACGCCGACGTCGCCGCGGTCATGAACCGCCTCTTCGTGAACGTGAAGGTCGACCGGGAGGAGCGGCCCGACGTCGACGCGGTGTACATGCAGGCGGTGCAGGCCCTCACCGGCCAGGGTGGGTGGCCGATGACGGTGTTCCTCACCCCCGAGGGTGAGCCCTTCTTCGGCGGGACGTACTTCCCCAAGGAGCCCGGTCACGGCCGGCCCGGGTTCGTGCAGCTCCTCGAAGCGGTCGACGACGCCTGGCAGCAGCGGCGCGACGACCTCCTCGCCGACGCCACGAAGCTGGGTGACGCGCTGCGACGTGAGACGTTCGCGGACGCCGCGGTCTCCGACACCGATCCCGCGAACCTCCCCACCGACGTGCTCGCCCGGGCGCGCGACGGGATCGCGTCGCAGTTCGACCCGCAGTTCGGCGGGTTCGGGAGCGCCCCGAAGTTCCCCCAGGCGATGACCCTCGACTTCCTCCTGCAGCGCGCCGTGGGTGAGGACGACGCCGACGCGCTCGCGATGGTCTCGACGTCGCTCGACGCGATGGCCGCGGGCGGGATGTACGACGTGGTCGGCGGTGGGTTCCACCGGTACTCGGTCGACGAGTCGTGGCTCATCCCCCACTTCGAGAAGATGCTCTACGACCAGGCCCTCCTCCTGCGCGTCTACCTCCACGCCCACCTCGTGACCGGTGAGCCCCGGTACCGCCGGGTGGTCGAGGAGATCGTCGGCTACGTGATGCGCGACCTCCGTCACGACGCCGGCGGCTTCTTCTCGGCGGAAGACGCCGATTCCGAGGGTGTCGAGGGGAAGTTCTACGCCTGGTCGCTCGCGGAGCTGGTCGAGGTGTGCGGCGACGACGCCGGCGCGGTCGTCGACTGCTTCGGCGTGACCGAGACCGGCAACTTCCGCGACCCGCACACCGCGTTCACCGGCAACGTGTTGCAGGCCGTCGACCGCACCGCCGACCGGCCCGAAGCGGTCGTGCGCGCGCTCCCCCGGTTGTTCGACCGTCGGGAGGGACGGGTGCGCCCCGGTCTCGACGACAAGGTGCTCCTCGGGTGGAACGCGCTGTTCCTCCGGGCGCTCGCCGAAGCGGCGGCGGCGCTCGACCGCGACGACTGGATGGACGCGGCCCGGACGAACGCCCGCTTCCTGCTCGCGAACCTCCGACGTGACGACGGCCGCCTCCTGCGCTCGTGGCAGGCCGACGGCGGCGCCCGGCACCTCGCGTACGCCGAGGACCACGCCGCGCTCCTCGAGGCGCTGCTCACCCTGGCCGAGGTCGACGACGTCGCGTGGCTCACCGAGGCCCGCGCCGTCGCCGACGCATTGGTCGAGCGCTTCGCCGACCCGACCGGCCCCGGGTTCTTCACCACCGGCGACGATGCCGAAGCGCTCATCGTGCGACCGAAGGACCTGATGGACAACGCGATCCCCGCAGAGAACTCCCTCGCCGCGGAGGGTCTGCTGCGCCTCAGGTCGCTCACCGGCGAGCGCGGCTACGCCGATCGGGCCGTCGCCTACTTGAGCACCCTCGCCGAGACCATGGCGAAGCACCCGAGCGCGTTCGGGCTCCTGCTCGTGGCCTACGAACGGGCGGTCACTCCCGCGATCGAGGTCGCGATCGTGGGCGATCCCGGCACGACGGGGCCGTTGCGTCACGAGGTGCTCGGCCGGTTCGTTCCCGCAGCCGTCACCGTCACCGCACCGCCGGGCACGGGAGCAGACGTCACGCCGTTGCTCGCCGATCGTCCGCGGGCCGACGGGCACGCGACCGCGTACCTCTGCGAGGAGTTCGTCTGCCGTGAGCCCGTGACCGACCCGGCGCGTCTTCGCGCCCAGGTCGACGCGGCGCTGGCCGCCCGGAGCGTCGGGAGCTAGGCGGGACGGCCGAAGGCGGCGAGCTCGTCGGCGAGCTTCTCCGCACCGGCCCAACCGAACACGATGAGCGACTCGCCCCGCGCGTGGTCGATGTCGGCCAGCAGTTCGGTCGCAGCCTTGGTCCCGCCCTTGACGCTGCTCGCGTCGAGAATCGGAGCCGCACCGCCGTTGGGACTCACCCGGAACTGGCGGTCGTCGTAGTGGCCGTCGCAGCCGAACCGACGAGCGAGGCGCCGGCCCCAGGCCCGCTCCTCACCGGTCGGGGTGTACCCGACACGCGGCACGACGTCGTCGAGCACGGTGAGCAGGGTGTAGCCGGCCGGATGGGCCAGCCGCCCCGCGACGAGCACGTCTTCGTCGGGGAAGGAGATCGCCGCACGGCGGTACAGCTCCCCCACCATCGCCCGAACTGCCGGGCCGGCGTTGCGGCCCCGTTTCGCGGCTCCGGCACCCCAGAGGATGCACGGCGTTCCGCCGACACGTTCGAGGGAACTGAACAGGAATCCGTGGAGCTCGTTGTCCGAGGTGATGGTCGCGACCAGTGCGAACCGCTCGACCTGGCTGTCGAGCAGACCGTCTGCTTCGGGCGAACCCGTAGCAGCGAGCAGCTGGCCCAGCTCATCGAGCTCGGCGGGCTTCAGGGAGACAGAATCGCGGGATTCGACTTCCATCGGACACTCATTGTTGCCGAAGTGGAGGGGTCTCCGCCAGTCAGATCGTCCGGCCCCGCCCCGGGTCGACTCCGGCTCAGCCGAGCGGTCGGGCTGCCGCCATGTCCCAGTGGTCGGTGAGGCTCGTGATCCTGCGCGGTGGAAGCGACGGGACGGGTCGACGAGCAGGTCAGTCGACGGCCATGCCGTCGAGCGCCTCGAGCGGTGGCGGGATTTCGGGGTGCATCCCTCGGAGCGTCTCCACGAGCAACCGGGCGACGGCGACGTCGCGCGCCCACTTGTGGTCGGCGGGAACGACATACCACGGCGAGAACTCGGTCGACGTGGCCGTGAGCGCGACCTCGTAGGCCTCGTGGTACTCGTCCCACTGCTTGCGGGCCACGAGATCCGACGGGTCGAACTTCCATCGCTTCTCGGGATCGTCGAGCCGCTTCTGGAGCCGTCGGCCCTGCTCGTCGTGCGAGATGTGGAGGAAGAGCTTGAGCTGCGTCGTGCCCTCGTCGTGCAGCATGTGCTCGAAGCATCGCACGTGATGCAGCCGGCGTTCGCGGCGCGCGTCGTCGATCAGGCCCCGCACCCACACGGTCACGAGGTCCTCGTAGTGCGATCGGTTCCAGATCCCGATCTCGCCGCGCCGGGGACAGCGGGCATGGCAGCGCCAGAGGTAGTCGTGCGCGAGCTCACCGTGCGACGGGAAGTTGAACGCAGTGACGTCGCAGCCCTGTGGGTTCACCCCGGTGAACACACGCCGGATCGTGCCGTCCTTCCCCGAGGCGTCCATGCCCTGCAGGACGACGAGCAACGACTGCTTCGCCTCCGCGTAGAGATGGTTCTGGAGCACGGAGAGCTCGGCGACGAGCTTCTTCAGCTCCGCGGTCGCCGCGGCCTTGTCGACGAGCCCGAGCGAAGAACCGGGATGGCGCCGGTGGAGCCCGGCCGGCCTGCCCGGTTCGACGTGCAGCGGCCCCAACTCGCTCATCACGGTCCGCGGCCCGTTCAGTCGAGCGCGACGAGCGCGACGATGGCCAGAGCCAGGCCGAGCACCACGATCGCCCCGATCACCCAGTACAGGACCTTGGAGCCGGTCCCCTCACCGGGGCCGCCCATCGCGTGGGTGACGTCGTGGCGAGCCTCCTTGGCCTCCCACGCGCGCTCCTGGGGTGTGCCCACCTTCGGCAGGTGCTGAGCGGGTTTGCGCTTCTTGCTCTTCTTGCTGCTCGACGAACCCATGGGCGCAGAAC
The DNA here is from genome assembly GCA_038328825.1 of Acidimicrobiia bacterium. Taxonomy (GTDB): domain Bacteria; phylum Actinomycetota; class Acidimicrobiia; order IMCC26256; family JANYLB01; genus JANYLB01. The sequence continues at coordinate 4,366 of JBBQMI010000211.1, forward strand.
CTAGTCGTGCGCGGCTCCCACGGCGCGTGGGGTCAGCGCGAGCTGAGACGCCGGAAGGGGTACACCATCTGACGGAGGTACGTCTTCGCGAGCATCGTCGGCCGCGCGCTCTGTTCGTAGGGGAACTGCTCGTTCGTCACGCCCGTGTCGGGGTACACGTCGAAGTCGCGTACCTGGGTCCCGAAGAGGCGATCCCACACGGCAAAGACGCCTCCGAAGTTCGTATCGCGGTGCTCGGGTTC
>JBBQMI010000212.1:0-4598 GCA_038328825.1 Acidimicrobiia bacterium
TCAGCCAGGAAGAGGTCACCGAGATCGTCGATCTCCTCATCAAGCGGGTGCAGACCCAGCTCGAGGCCCAGGGGATCACGCTCGACCTCACCAACGCGGCGAAGCTGCTGCTGGCCAAGAAGGGCTACGACCCGAGCATGGGTGCCCGCCCGTTGCGACGCGCGATCCAACGGATGGTCGAGGACCCGCTCTCGGAGCGGATCCTGTGGAAGGAGTTCCACACCGGTGAGGGCATCGTCGTCGACGTCGAGGCCGACGAGATCGTCTTCCGCACGATCGAGGCCGTGGAACCGCCGCCGGTCGAGCTCGCCGGGAGCGGTTCGCCCGAGTAGTCGGACCAACCGAACCAGCAACATGGAGAGCGACCGGGGCCTCGTGGTCCCGGTCGCTTCGCGTCGCGGTCGTCCACTAGACCAAGGCGGTGCGTCTCGCCCGCGCGTTCGCGCTCCTCGTCGTCGGGATGCTCCTCCTCTCGGCGTGTCGCATCGACGCGACCGTCAGCGTGCGCGTGCGCGACGACGGGAGCGGCACCGTGGTCGTGCGCGTCGCGCTCGACCCCGAGGCCGTCCGCGCCGCGGAGGCCGGCGGTTCTTCGCTCGAGGCGCACGTGCGGCTCGACGATCTCCCGGCCGAGGGGTGGACCGTGCAGCCGTGGTCGGCGCGCGCCGACGGGAGCGCGGTGCTCGTGCTCCGGCACCCGTTTGCGTCGCCGGCGCAGCTCCGCGCCGTGATGGTCGGCCTCAACGGCGTCACCGGACCACTCCGCGCGGTGCGTCTGGATCGTGGGAGCGAGGTCGCGCGCTCCACGTTCGACTTCAGGGCCCTCGCCGATCTGGCCGGTGTGGAGTCGGGTGTCGCGACCGACCAGCAGCTCGCCTCGAACCTCTCGGCCCAGCGCGTCGAGGTCGCCGGTCTCGACGCCGTGCTGACCGCCCAACTGCGAGATGCCTTGCGCATGAACGTCGCGGTCGCGCTCCCGGGCGCCAGGACGCGCGTCTGGCACCTCGCGCCCGGGACGCGCACGGTGTTGGAGACGAGCTCCTCGCAGCTCGACGTCGGGCGGCTGGCGTGGCTCGGGCTGGGTGTCCTCGTCGGCATCGCGGCGATCGTGCTGCTGGTCTTCGGCGAGCGGAGGGCACGCCACCACCGTCGGGGTGTGCGACGGGATCGGATCCGTGATGAGATCCCGACATGACTGAAGCCACTCCTGCGCCCTCCAGGGGGCGATACGGCGTCGACGCGCCGGGAATCGTCCGCATGTTCCTCATCGGTGGTGCCGCGGCGGCAGTCGTGTTCATCGTCGGGTTCATCGCCGGGTCCCCGGGGGCGCTCGTCTCGGCGGCCCTCGGCATCGCCCTGGTCGCTCTGGGCGAGGGCGGCTGGATGCTGTACTCGAGCAAGATCGGCAAGCTCCGAGAGCGCGTCCGGATCGTCGACCTCGCCGAGCTCCGAGAGACCGACGCCGTGCTCGACGTCGGGTGTGGTCGGGGACTGCTGCTGGTGGAGGCGGCGCGGCGCGTGCCGCGCGGACTCGCCGTCGGGATCGACCTGTGGAGTGAGGAGGATCAGTCGGGCAACAGCCCCGAGGAGACGGCTCGCAACGCCGTGCGTGAGGGTGTGGCCGAGCAGGTGCAGATCAAGACGGGCGACGCTCGCGAGCTCCCGTTCGACGACGCGTGCTTCGACGCCGTCGTGTCGACGATGACCCTCCACAACATCACGGAGGTCGACGGGCGGGAGCGGGCCGTGCGCGAGATGGTCCGGGTGCTGCGGCCGGGAGGTCGCGTCGTGATCGTCGACATGGGCAAGACCGAGGAGTACGCCGAGACGTTCCACGACGCCGGACTCCTCGGAGTGGAGCGAGGTCCCCGTGTCTGGCGGATGTTCCCGCCCGTCCGGTACGTCACCGCCGCCAAGCCGTAGGGGCGTCCGCGCCGGTGTCCCACCCCGGCGGTACGCTCGCTCCATGAGTCGAACACGCGTTCGCTATCGGTGCTCGGAGTGTGGCGGCGAGGCGCCGCGGTGGTTGGGGCGCTGCCCGACGTGCGGCGCGTGGAACAGCCTGGCCGAGGACCATCGGCCGGTCACCCCCGCGGCGCCCTCCCCGACCGGCGAACGGCCCGTTCCGATCGGTGCGGTCAGCTCGAGCGCGGGCGCCGGCGTCCCGACCGGCGTCGCCGAGCTCGACCGAGTCCTCGACGGTGGACTCGTGCCCGGCTCGGTCACGCTCGTTGGCGGCGAGCCCGGTATCGGCAAGAGCACGCTCGTGTTGCAGGCGCTCGGCGCAATGGCCGCGGCCGGATCGACCGTGCTGCTCGTCGCCGCGGAGGAGTCGGTGCAGCAGGTCCGACTCCGCGCCGAGCGGCTCGGCGTCCTCCACGAGCGCCTCCTCGTGGTGGCCGAGACCTCGCTTCCCGCCGTCGTCTCGCACGTCGACGACGCCCGGCCCACCGTGCTCGCGGTCGACTCCATCCAGACGGTCCTCGATCCCGAGTCCACCAGCGCGGCGGGCTCGGTGGTGCAGGTGCGTGCGTGCGCGCAGCGGCTCGTCCGGCTGGCCAAGGAGCGCAACGTGATCACGTTGCTCGTCGGTCACGTCACGAAGGAGGGCACCCTCGCGGGACCGCGGGTGCTCGAGCACATCGTCGACACCGTCTTGTCGTTCGAGGGCGACCGCCACCACGCGCTCCGCCTGCTGCAGGTGATGAAGCACCGGTTCGGCTCCACCCAGGAGCTCGGGCTCTTCGAGATGACCGAGCGCGGGCTCCTCGGCGTGCCCGATCCCTCGGCCCTCTTCCTCACCGACCGTCGGATCGGCGCGACCGGTTCGGTCGTGGCACCGGTGCTCGAGGGGGCCCGGCCGATGCTCGTCGAGGTGCAGGCCCTCGTGGCCCCCACGTACGCACCCATGCCGCATCGCTCGGCGCAGGGCCTCGACAGCAGTCGGTTCGCCCTCCTGCTCGCGGTCCTCGAACGTCGGGCCCAGCTCCGCCTCAACGGCTGCGATGTCTACACCAGCGTGGCCGGCGGCATCCGGGTGAGCGAAGCGGGTGCCGACCTCGCCGTCGCCTTGGCGGTGGCGAGCGCGCAGGCCGACCTCCCGGTGCCTCCCACCACCGTGGTCCTCGGCGAGCTCGGGCTGGGTGGCGAGGTGCGTCAGGTGCCCCACACGTCACGCCGGCTCGCGGAGGCCGCCCGACTCGGGTTCACGCGCGCGATCGTTCCGCAGTCGAGTCCCGACGTGCCCGGCGTGCACACCGTCCGCGTGCGCGACGTCCGCGACGCACTCGTCGCCGTGGGCCTCATCACGATTCAGGGCGACCCCGGAGCGGTGCGCGTCGACGACCCGCCACCCGGGCAACGACACGGGCCGCTGCTGCGAGCCGTCGCCGCCGCGCCCACCCGCTGATCCAGGGGAAGGCCGGCCCGAGACTTGGTAGCCTCACGAACTCGCGGCAGCACAGACGTCTCCGCGATCCCGGCAACGGACCATCTGCCAGCTGGCCCACCAGCCCGAGACTTCAGGAGGCGATCGCCCGGTGCCGCAGGCATTGCGCTCGGAAGCGATCCTCGCGGCGATGCGACTCGTCGCTCCCGGGCGGCCCCTGCGGGAAGGGCTCGACCGCATCATCCAGGCGAAGATGGGTGCGCTGATCGTCGTCGGCGACGGTCCCGACGTGCTCGCGCTCTGCTCCGGCGGGTTCCTGCTCGACGCCGAGTTCACTCCACAGCGGCTCTCGGAGCTCGCCAAGATGGACGGCGCGATCATCATCACCGCCGATGGATCGCGCGTCGCCCGCGCGAACGTCCACCTCGTCCCCGACCCCGACATCCCCACGAGCGAGACGGGGACCCGTCACCGCACGGCCGAGCGGGTCTCGCGCCAGATCGACGTTCCCGTGATCACGGTGTCGGAGCGCATGTCGGTGGTCGCGGTGTACCGCAATGGATTGAAGCGGGGCCTCGAGCCCGTCGCCCGGGTGCTGGCCCGCGCCGAGCAGGCGCTGCAGATCCTCGAGCGCTACAAGTCGCGTCTCGATTCCGTGAGCGGTGCGCTCTCCGCGCTCGAGATCGAAGATCTGGTCACGGTCCGAGACGTCGCCACCGTGTTGCAGCGGGCCGAGATGGTCCGAAGGATCGCGGAGGAGATCGAGGAGTACGTCATCGAGCTCGGCGACGACGGTCGACTCGTGCTCCTCCAGCTCGAGGAGCTCATGGGTGGCGTCGAAGACGACCGTCGCCTCGTGGCCCGCGACTACTTCGTGGAGGAAGGCGACTCGGAGCTCGACGACGTGCTCGCCCGCCTCGCGGCGCTCGACACCGAGGATCTGCTCGATCTCGCGCAGGTCGCCCGTGCGCTGCACATCCCTTCCGACGTCGGTGTCGACGGCGCGCTGCAACCGCGCGGCTTCCGGTTGTTGCTGAAGATCCCACGACTGCCCGAGATCGTTGCCGACCACGTGGTTGCCCGGTTTGCGAACCTCCAGAAGATCATGCGCGCGGGCGTCGCCGAGCTCGTCGAGGTCGAGGGAGTCGGTGAGGCCCGAGCCCGTGCGATCAAGGACGGCCTCTCCCGCCTCGCCGAGACCAGCATCCTC
>JBBQMI010000213.1:0-4562 GCA_038328825.1 Acidimicrobiia bacterium
ACCAGGAGGGGAGCGGATGCTCGGCGAGGGGACGGCCCCTGCGCACGAGGAGCATCCGCACCAGCGGGAACGCCACCACGAGCAGGAGCAGGCGGAAGGCGGCGACGTGACCGTAGCGGGTGTCCCAGATGTCGGCCCAGATGCTCGGCTTGAACACGTCGGCGAACGGGAGGGCAGCCGCGTAGGCCCCCTGGAGCGCAAAGCCCCCGATGGTCGACACGAGCGCCGCGATCCACCCGGCCCACACCAGGCGCGCCGCCCGCGCCGACACCCGACCGGCGGGCCACACGAAGACGAGGAAGCCGGCGGCGCCGACGAGCAGCACGATGCCCGCGAACACGCCGAAGCGCGCGATCGCGAACGCCACCCCGACCGCCCTGTCGCCGCCCTGCTGGGAGAGGAGCCGGCCGGCCAGGCTGTCGACCTTCGTGGACCCGGCGCCGGTGCCGACCGTGAAGGTGAACGCGCCGCGCACGGGGTGGGAGTCGGCGGAGATGACGCGCCAGGTGACGACGTAGGAACCGTCGTCGAGATCGGGCACCGAGGCGCGGACCTCGTTGCCTCTTCCGTCGGGGTGCTCGGGCGTGCCGACGTCGATGCGATCGGCGCGCGAATCGTAGAGGCGCACGGCCCCGAGCGACGCTTCGACCGTCTCGCTGAACTGGAGGGTGATCGCGTGCGGCGTGCGCGCGACCTGCGCGCCCGCTCCGGGCTCGGTGCCCTCGAGGGTCGCGTGCGCGAACGCGGGTACGGCACCGACGCCGACGAGCGCGAGCGCGACGACGAGCGCGGCCCCGAGTCGGACTGTGAACCGGCGGACCGGACGGCTCGTCACGCCGACGCCGTCTCGATCCCTCGAGGTCTGAGCACGAGGTCGGGTCGGGTGAGCAACCAGGTGACGAGCAGCCCGACCACCTCGGTCACGTGGCTGCTCTCGCTGAACGCGGCGGTCTGGCCCGACACCACGTCGACCACGGTCGTTCCGATCACGAACGCGACGAGCGCCGTGGCCACGGGGAGGAGGCCGGTGGCCCGCTCGGGTCGCCAGGCCACGAACAAGAAGCCGACGGCGAGCGCGGCGGTGAACGAACCGATGTGGCGGGCGGTGTGCACCGGGAGGCCGGCGTCGTCGCCGAGCACGAGCGCGGGGAGCGCGACCGCGATCTGGAGGACGCCGATCAGCGCGAGGCAGATCCGCAGCCCGAGGTTCCGCTTACGCGGAGCCGACTCCCGACCGCCCGTCTCCCGACCGATCGCGTGGAGGATCGCGGGCGTGAGATCGGGCATCGGGCCGGCGGGGCCGAGCCGCACCGAACGGTGCAACGACTCGGCCTTGACGGCGAAGGACCGACAGTCGTCGCACTCACCGAGATGGCGCTCGACGACGGCGAGAGGCCGGCCGGGGTCCTCCCCGTCGAGGCGAGCGGAGATGGCGGTTCGACAGTCGTGACAGCGCATGGAGTGGGAGTCGCCCGGGATCGTCGGAAAGTTCCCGATAGCCTCCGCTGCTCGTGGGATCCGATGCCGACGAGCTCACCGATCTGCTCCTCTCCGCTCGCGACGGCGACCGCGCCGCGTTGGCGTCGGTGATCCGCTCGATGCAACCCGAGGTGTGGCGCATGGCGTCGCACCTGGTCGCACCGGGCGACGCCGACGACGTCACCCAGGAGACGTTCCTGCAGGTGTGGCGGTCGCTCCCGAGATACCGCGGCGACGCGAGCGCCCGCACGTGGATCCTCACCATCGCCCGCCGAACGTGCGTCGACGCGGTCCGGTCGAAGGTGCGGTGGCGCCGACTCGTCGGGCGCGCGGAGACGGTCGCCATCGCACCCGCCCATGACGGGCCCGAGGGGGTGTACGCGCTCTCCGACCTCGTCGCTCACCTCAAGATCGACCAGCGGTCCGCGTTCGTGCTCACCCAGGTCGTCGGCTGCTCGTACGAGGAGGCGGCCGAGATCTGCGACGTCCCTGTCGGCACCATCCGGTCCCGGGTCGCGCGGGCCCGCGAGACCCTCGTGGAGCGGGTCCGCGGATCCCGCTCGATGGAGACGGGCTGACCCGACTCGACCCCACGGGGACCCCGGGCGCGACACTGCAGCCGTGAGAGTTCACCGGGCGACCATCGGTTCCGGGTTCGCGGCCATCGTCGTCGGGATCGTGATCGTCGTTGCGACCGCGTCCCCCGCCGCGGCCCACGGGACCGGCGGTCTCCAACCGACCGACTACGTGACCGGCGTCGACGGAGTGACACCCGCGGCGCCCGGCGTGCGCGTGCGGGCGGTCGACCTCGGTTCGAAGCTCGAGCTCCGCAACGACAGTCGGGAGTCGGTGACCGTGCTCGGCTACGACGACGAGCCGTACCTGCGCGTCACGCGCGACGGCGTCTTCGAGAACACCCGATCACCCGCGGTGTTCCTCAACCGGGGTCGCACCATCACCGGCCGGATCCCCGTGTCGTACGACTCGTCGGCCACTCCCGAGTGGCGCCGGATCTCCTCGGGCAACGTGGCGCGCTGGCACGACCACCGCGCGCACTGGATGGGAACGGAGGACCCGCAGGTCGTCGCCCGCGACCGGAGTCGACCCCACGTCGTGATGCCCAACTGGGAGGTGCCGCTGCGCATCGACGGCCGGAAGGCGGTCATCAGCGGAGACTCGCGCTGGATCCCCCCGCCGGCGCCGTGGCCCTGGCTGCTCGGCGCGGTCGGCCTGGCCGCGATCGTGATCGTGGTCGCCCGGACCCGCCACTGGGCCCGAGTCGTCGGGATCGCGCTGGGGGTGCTGCTCGTGTCGGAAGCAGTGCACGTCGTCGGTGGGTGGGGCGCGACCACGGGCTCGTTCCCGGCCGAGCTCGGGGCCGGCGTGTACTCGATCGCCGGATGGGTCATCGGTCTGGTCGCGTTGATCTGGCTCGTCCGACGCGATCCCCGCGACGCCACACCCATCGTGCTCATCGCCGCGCTGTTCCTCTTCATCGCCGGTGGGCTCGCCGACGTCACGTCGCTGACGCACTCCCAGCTCCCGACCACCCTCCCGCCCGCGATCGCCCGTGTGACCGTGACGCTCGCGCTCGGGCTCGGATTCGGGCTCATGGTCACGGCGGCGCTCCGGCTCCGTCCTCCACCGAGGCGCTCGCCCGCGCGGACTCAGCCAGTGGAGCCCGTGGACGCGCTCAGCCGGTAGACGCCGCGCCAGGACCCGGAGCGCAGGCGGGCCAACCGACCCTCGTTCCGCTGCATCGTCCAGAGGTTGAACTGCGGGACCGTCGCGGTGTCCCCGGCGCCGAGTGGCAGACGGGAGGAGAGGTGCACGACGAGCGGCCAGGTGAGCCCGACCGCGATCGCTGCGTACGCCACCACCGGGGCGAACCCGGTGCGGAGCGCGGCCGGCGGCCTCCGGAGCGCGGGGGCCAGCGTCGCAGCACCGGGCGAACGTAGCCTGGCCCCCGACCGGAGCCGCTCTCGCACCAGGAGCCCACGCGATGCCGACGATCTTCACCCGCATCATCGACGGTGAGCTGTCGGGCCGGTTTGTGTGGCGCGACGAGATCTGCGTCGCCTTCCTCTCGATCAACCCGCTCCGGGCCGGCCACACGCTGGTCGTGACCCGCGCCGAGGTCGACCACTGGCTCGACCTCGACCCCGCCGTGAACGCCCATCTCATGGGAGTCGCCCAGGAGATCGGCCGCGGGCAGCAGCGCGCGTTCCAGCCCGAGCGCGTCGGACTCATGATCGCCGGGCTCGAGGTGCCACACGTCCACCTCCACCTCGTGCCCATCGACGGAGTCCACGACCTCGACTTCGCGAACGCCGCCACCGACCCCGATCCGGCCGCGCTCGACGCCAGCGCCGACGCATTGCGCGCCGCGCTGCGCGAGCTCGGCTCGTCCGGCGTCTCGGACTGACGTGACCGCCCGTTCACTCGTCGCCGCGCTCGCGGCCGTGGCCCTGACGGTGGGGATCGCCGCCTGGCGAGTCCTTCCCGCCGCATCGGGATCCGACGGCCTCGCGACCGGCGAGGTCGCCGCCGCCGTCGCGCTGCTGCACCACGACCAGCAGGGGATCGTGCTCGCGCACCAGGCCGAGGCTCAGAATCCGCTGCCGTCCACGCGGGCGCGGGCCGTCGTGCTCGCCGACGGCTTCACCCGCCAAGCTGCAGCCCTGACCGCAGTGCTCGACGCGCACCGGGTTCCCGTGGGCGCGCGCCTCGTCGACACGACCCGACCGCACGTCGACGACGGTGGCGCGGTCGGGTGCGACCTGATGCCGAAGGACGCGGTCTCCGACCTCGCGGGCGCTCCACCCGTCGAGTTCGACGCGAAGTTCACGACCCTCATGGGCCGCCACCTCGTCGGCGGGATCCCGATGGTCGCATCCGTGCTCGGCGGCACCGGGCTGAGCCCGAGCCAACGGCACGCGGTGCGCGCGCCCCAGGGTGTACTCGACTGATGCGTCTCGCCGGCGAGCTCGCCCTCGTCACCGGTTCCACCGCCGGGATCGGTCGCGCGGTCGCGGCCCGCTTCGCGGCCGAAGGTGCGCGCGTCGTGCTCACGGGCCGCGACG